>JAQVKV010000132.1 GCA_028694545.1 Zavarzinia sp.
AAGGTCATCTCGTAATCGGAATAGGACTTGCCGTATTGCGACATGGTGCCGTAACCGACCAGTTCCAGCGTATCCAGCCGCAGCGTGCCGACGCGAAGGCCCTTGCCCGCCGCCTCGATGAATTCCTTCACGTTCTTGACGGACCCCTTGCGCGCGACAAGCTCGATCCCGGCGAGGCCGGAGCCGCCGACGATGCGCAGGTCCTTGGTGCCCTCGCCATAGGCCGCCATGGTGGTGGTCCAGGGATTGTGCATGGCGGTGATGCCGCCGGCGATCAGCGCCTGCAGATTGTCGGCCGGGCCGTTGAACTGGGTCAGTTCCACGTTGAGGCCGGCCTTCTCGAACATGCCGCGCGCCTTGGCCAGCAGCAGATGCGAGACACAGCCCGCCGGCAGGTGCCCGATCTTCAGCAGCTTGCCACCGGCCGCTGCCTCGGCCTTCGTCGCCTTGGCGAGAAGGGCGGAGCCGACGGCGCTTACCGACAGCAATGCGCAGCCGCAGGCGGCGAAGAAGCCGCGGCGCGAGGTGCCTTCGGGCTGGCTCGCCTCGGTGCAGGTCGGTTGATGGACGACGCCCTGCCGCGGGGGACGAAATTCGGTCATGCCTCTGTTCCCTCTTGCCTGTACTCGTAACCGGGATCGGCCGACATCGAAGGTGATGCCGCGCCGGGCTCTGTGATCGGCTCCTCGAATAGACGGAGACCGATCGGTCTACTAACATAATGAAATCAAGAAGCATGCCAATTTGATGCGATGCGGAATCCGCCGGTTTCAGCGGCCGCGCGACCCGGGAGTGGTGGGGGATTGCATAAAAATTGATCGCCCTGCCGCCGCTTTTCGCGCCAATCGCCTGTGACGGGTCCCGTTCCGGCGGCCATACGTGCGCGGTTGCGTCGCATGGCGGGCGACGGTAGTTTCGCTGCAAGGCCTGCCGGTACCGGCGCCGCTTTCCACCGCCCGAGGACCGTAAAGGCATGCCCTCCGCGCCCGAGACCAAATTGCTGCAGACCGCGCAACGCCTGTTCTGCAGCGAGGGCATCCATGCCACCGGCGTGGCCCGCATCATCCGCGAGGCGGGGGTCGCGCGCAAAACCCTCTACGACAAGTTCGGCTCGAAGGAAAATCTGCTCCGCGCCGTCTTTCGGGCGGAGGCGGAAATGTGGTTCCGCTGGTTCGACAGCGACCTGCCCGCGACCGGCGCCACCCCGCGCGACCGTATCCTCTATCTGTTCGACCTGCTGCGGGACTGGTTCGAGGGCGGCAGCTTTTTCGGCTGTGTCTTCATCAACGCGGTCGCCGAACACGAGAAGGAAGGCGGCTGGGTGCGCGAGATCGCCCTCGACCACCGCCACCGCATCAACGAGCGCCTGCGCGGCCTTGTCGTCGCCACCGGCGCCGCCGATCCGGACATGACCACTGAAAAGCTCAGCCTGGTCATCGACGGGGCGATCGTCACCGCCATGGTGACCTGCAACCCGGCGGCCGCCGAGATCGGCCGCGCCACCGCCGCCGACATCATCGACCACGCGGTGGTCCAGTAAGAGAACCGCCGTGACCGATTATGTGCGCAAGATCCTGGACGCCCGCGTCTACGACGTCGCGGAGCAGACGCCGCTCGATCCCCTGGTGCGTCTCGGCGCTCGCATCGGCGCCGATGTCTTCCTGAAGCGCGAGGATCTGCAGCCCATCTTCTCGTTCAAGATCCGGGGCGCCTACAACAAGCTGGTGCGGCTGGACGCGGCGGCGCGGGCGGCGGGCGTCGTCTGCGCCTCGGCCGGCAATCATGCGCAGGGGGTGGCGCTGTCGGCGCGGCGGCTGGGCCTGCGCGCCGTCGTCGTCATGCCGGTGACGACGCCGCCCATCAAGATCGACGCCGTGCGCTATTTCGGCGCCGAGGTCGTGCTGGAAGGCGATACTTTCGACGTCGCCTACGAGCATGCCCGCAAGCTCGAGGCGGAACAGGGCCTGACCTTCGTCCACCCCTACGACGATCCGGAGGTGATCGCGGGCCAGGGCACGGTGGGGATGGAGATCCTGCACCAGCATCCGGACCCGATCGAGGCGGTCTTCGTGCCCATCGGCGGCGGTGGGCTGGCGGCCGGCATCGCGTCCTACGTGAAGTTCCTGCGGCCCGAGACCAGGGTGATCGGGGTCGAGCCGGTCGATGCCGCCTCGATGAAGGCGGCGATCGACGCCGGCACGCGCGTGGTGCTCGACCGGGTCGGGCTGTTCGCCGATGGCGTCGCCGTGCGCCAGGCGGGGGAAGAGACCTTCCGCCTGTGCCGCGCCCTGCTCGACGATGTCGTGCTGGCCGATACGGATGCCATCTGCGCCGCCGTGAAGGATGTCTTCGAGGATGTGCGCGTGATCGCCGAGCCGGCGGGCGCGCTCTCGCTCGCCGGGCTGAAGGCCTATGCGGCGGCCAATCCGGAACGGACGGGCGCGCTGGTCGCGATCGCCAGCGGCGCCAACATGAATTTCGACCGCCTGCGCCATGTCGCCGAACGGGCCGAGATCGGCGAAGCGCGGGAAATCCTGCTGGCGGTCACCATTCCTGAGCGCCCGGGCGCCTATCGCCGCTTCATCCAGGTGCTGGGCAACCGCAGCATCACGGAATTCAACTATCGCTACACGGCCGGTGCCGATGCCCATGTCTTCGTCGGCATCAAGCTTGGCAACGCACGCCTGGAGAAGCCTCCGATCGTCGAGGAACTCACCCGCCTTGGCTATCGCGTGCTCGACATCTCGGCGGACGAGACGGCGAAGATCCACATCCGCTACATGGTCGGCGGCCGCGCGCCGCAGAGCCTGACCGACGAATTGCTGCTGCGCTTCGAGTTTCCCGAACGGCCGGGCGCGCTCATGCGCTTCCTCGACGGGGTCGGGGCGGACTGGAACATCACCCTGTTCCACTATCGCAACCACGGGGCCGACTATGGCCGGGTCCTCGTCGGCCTGCAGGTGCCGGCGGGCGAGCGCGCGCGCCTCGACGCCGAACTCGCGGCCCTCGCCTATCCCTTCGAGGACGAGACGGACAATCCGGCCTATCGCCTCTTCCTCGGCGCTTCCAACTGAGGTGTCACGTCCTTGGCTTGCGCAGGCCCCGCAGGATGAGTTCGACCAGGAATTCCGTGTGGGTCTCGATCGCCGGTGGCGACAGGGTTTCGATGTCGTAGAGCTTGCGCAAGGCGGCGCCGCCGCTGAAATAGCTGACGACGGCGCCGATCATGGTCTGGATCACGCTGGGGATGGGCACGGGGCGGATGGCGCCCTCGGCGATCGCCCGTTCGAGGATCGTCACCATCACCTGGTGCAGCGGGCGCAGCAGGGCATCGATCAGCCAGTCCAGCCGGGGGCCCGGCGACAGGGTCTCGCGGGCGACGATCAGGCCGGCGCGCGGATTGTCGGCGGAAAACAGCGCGAACTGGCGGATGGCGGCGCCCAACGCATCCAGCGGGGGCACCTGGTCCAGCAGCGGGCGGCCTTCTTCGATCGCGCTGTTCAGGGGGACGAAGGCTCGTGTCGCCACCTCGCGCCACAACTCGCCCTTGTTCTTGAAGTAGTAGTAGATGTGGGGGTGGTGGACGCCCGCCGCCGCGGCGATGCGCAGGATCGAGGCCGCGTCGAAGCCGGCGCTGGCGAATTCCCCCAGCGCGGCCGTCAGGATCTGCTCGCGCAGATTGGGCTGCAGCTCCGGCCGCTGGCGGGGCGCGCGCTTGCGCTGAGGGGGGGGCGGTGAGGTCACGCGGCGCTCACTGATGAAATGTCACGAATCTCTTCATATCAGGCGACCGCCCTCGTGTCGAAGCCCGTGGACGAATTCAGGCGCGGCGACGAGGCGCAACCGCGGATCGAGGGCATCGGCACCCTGACCAGTCGCGCCGTCTGACGTTGCCCTTTCCCGTCATGGGGCCGCGCGCGGGAGGCATGGCTCGGTCCTTGCCTCGGCACCCGTGAACGGGAACCCTCGTCTCAATGGGCAGCATAGCCCGGCGAACGGGGGAACGGCATGAGGCGGGATGGGGAATTCGGGACCGATGCGCGCATGGTGGCGGCGCTGGCGCTCGCGCCGGCCATCGCCCTTGGCATCTCGCGCTTCGCCTACGCCCTGATCCTGCCCGACATGCGCGTCGATCTCGGCTGGAGCTATGCCGCCGCCGGCTGGCTGAACGCCAGCAATGCCCTTGGCTATCTGCTGGGCGCGGTGACGGCGGCACGCGCCATCGCCGCGCGCGGGGCCTTTTCCATGATGCTGGCCGGCGCCATCGCCTGCACCCTCGGCGTCTTCGCCTGTGCCCTGTTCGAGGGGGTATGGGCGCTGAACCTCGCCCGCATCGTCTCCGGCGTGGGGGGCGCCTTCGCCTTCGTCGGCGGTGGCGTGCTCGCCGCCGGCATCGCGGCTCGCCACGGCGAACGGGGAACCTTCATCCTTGGTCTGTTCTATACCGGGCCGGGTGTCGGCATCGTGCTTTCGGGCCTCGGCGTGCCCTTCATGCTCGGCGGCGGGGCCGGGGAATGGCGCGGCGCCTGGGTGGTCCTCGGCCTTCTGTGCCTGCCCATGATCGCGCTGCTGTGGCGGGCGCGGCATGCGGGCGGCGGACAGGCGGCGCTGGCCGGCGGGCGCGCCCGCATCGCCCCCATGGTGCCCATGCTGGCCGGCTATTTCTGCTTCGGCGCCGGTTACATCGCCTATATGACCTTCATGTTCGCCTATGTCCGGGGGCTCGGTGCCGGGCTCGGCTTCCAGGTCGCCTTCTGGCTGGCGATCGGCTTCGGCGGCATCGGCGCGCCCTGGGCCTGGGCGCCGCTCCTGTCCCGGCTGCGCCACGGTCAGGGCTTCGCGCTCGCCAATGCGACCGCCGGTGCTGCGGCGATCCTGCCGCTCGTCGCGACGGGTGACGTCACGCTCGCCCTGTCCGGCCTCGTCTTCGGCGGTTCCTTCCTGACGGTCGTCTCGACGACGACGCAATTCGTCCGCCGCAACCTGCCGCCCGCCGCCGTCACCGCCGGGATCGGCGCCTTCACAACCGCCTTCGGCCTGGGCCAGACCCTGGGCCCGGTGATCTCCGGCGCGGTGACGGACGCGCTGGGCACCCTGTCGGCCGGGCTCTGGGGCTCGGCCTTCACGCTGTTCGGGGCGGCCGTCCTCGGCCTCGTCCAGCGCGATCTCAGAGCATGAGCTGCAGGAAGGCGAGGTCGAGCCAGCGGCCGTATTTGATACCGACCTCGCGCAGGTGGCCGACGACGACGAAGCCCAGCCTTTCGTGAAAGCGGATCGAAACTTCGTTGCCGGCCTCGATCCCCGCCACCATCACGTGCTTGCCGAGCGCCCGGGCGCGGTCGATCAGGGGCTCCATCAGCTTCCGCCCGACACCCAGGGCCTGCGCCCCCGGGGCGAGATAGATCGAATGTTCGACCGTGTGGCGATAGCCGTCGAAAGCGCGCCAGTCGCCGAAGCTGGCATAGCCCACAATGTCGCCGTCCTCGGCCGCGACCAGCACCGGATAATCCTGGGCGCGCCGGCCCCGCCACCACGCCAGGCGATTGTCGAGATCGACCGGCGTCTCGTTCCAGATCGCCGTCGTATTCAGGACGGCATCGTTGTAGATCGCCAGAATGCCCGGCAGGTCGGCTTCCGTGGCGTCCCTGATCTCCATCGTCCTCACTCCCCAGGGATCGGTCGGCCGGCGACGCTCACTGCCGGCGATACCGGACGCCAGGATGACCGTGCCCGTGGTCGCCGCCAAGCGGTCGCGTGAAATCTCGACATAGTCGGGCGACGTCGCCCAGGCCTCGAAAGCCGCCTGGTCATCGAAGGCGATGAGGACGAGCTTGTCCGCCGCCCAATCACCCTCGACCACCAGCGGCGATTCGTCGGCCGCCAGGAGCCGTCCGCCATAGGGCCGCAGCACCGCCATGAAGCGCGCGGCATAGCGATCGTAGGTGGCCCGGTCGTGGATGCGGATCTGGGCGATGGCGTAGACGGTCACGGCGTTCTCTTCTCCCTGTCGTTCCGGCCAGTATCGGCCAGTATCGGCCAGTATCGGACGGAACGGCCCGGCGGGCAGGTGAGGATTTCTCAACGGGCGGTGAGGCCGGCGCGGCTGTCCTCCAGCACCATGGCGGCGCCCTTGGTCGCGATCATGGCGGTCGGCGTGTTGGTATTGCCCGATGTGATCGTCGGCATCACCGACGCATCGATGATACGTAAGGCGCCGATGCCGTGGAAGCGCAGCCTTTCATCGACCGCCGCCGTCGCATCCTCGGCCCGGCCCATTTTCGCCGTGCCGACCGGATGGAAGATCGTGGTGCCGATGTCGCCGGCCGCCCGGGCCAGGCTCTCGTCGTCGTCGCCGACGGTGGGACCGGGCAGATATTCCTCGGGCCGGAGCCGGGCAAGGCAGGGCTGGGCCATCAGGCGCCGGGTCACCCGGATCGCGTCCGCCGCCACCCGGCGATCGTCCTCGGTCGCGAGATAATGGGGCGCGATCACCGGGGCCTGGCGCGGATCGGGCCCGCGCAGGGTGACGCTGCCGCGCGAGGTCGGGCGCAGGTTGCAGGCGCTGACCGTGATCGCCGGGAAGCGATCCAGGGGATCGCCGAACTTGTCGAGTGACAGGGGCTGGATGTGGAACTGGATGTTGGCTCGCTCCCGCGACGGATCGGAACG
>JAQVKV010000133.1 GCA_028694545.1 Zavarzinia sp.
GGCGGCGTCCAGCCAATGGCCGGCCCCGCGCCCGGCGGCCCTGCCGAGTGCAAGGCAGGCGGTAAGCAGATAGCCGCCGGTCGGCGCGTCCCAGTCGACCATCTCGCCCGCGCAGAAGATGCCGGGCAGGGCCCGCAGCATCCAGTTGCCATCGAGCGCGTCGAGGGCGACGCCGCCTGTCGTCGAGATCGCCTCGGCGAGGGGGCGCGGGCGTTCGAGCGCAAGCGGCAGAGCCTTGACGCGCCGGGCGATCGCCTCCGGTCCGCCGAGGTCGCCGCCGGCGCCCTCGCGCAGCAGGCCGGCGCGGACACCATCGAGGCCGATGGTCCGGCGCAGATGGTCGGTCAGGGAGTGGCGGCCCTGGGGGCGGGCGAGAGCCGTGGCGATGTCCGCCTCGGTCCGGCCGGGCATGAGGTCAAGGCTCAGCACGGCCCTGCCGCCCGAGGCCAGTCGCGCGGCAAGCCCCGAGGCGAGGGGATAGACGGCGCCGCCCTCGATCCCGTTCTCCGTCACCACGAATTCGCCGCGCACGCGCCGACCGTTCCATTCGACCGCGACGGGCTTTACCGGCTGGCCGGCGAAACGGTTGCGGAAGACGGGGCTCCAGGCGACGTCGAAGCCGCAATTGGCGGGCCCGAAGGGGTTAATCGCGACGTCTCGCTCGCGCAGGGCGGCGGCCCAGGCGCCGTCGCTGCCGAGTTTTGGCCAGCTGGCGCCGCCGAGCGCCAGCACGAGAGCCGGTGCTCGGGGCACGACGCGCCGCCCGTCCGGCCCGGCGAAGACGAGGTCGCCCGCATCGAAACCGAGCCAGCGATGGCGTACCCGTATCTTCAGCCCCTTGGCGCGCAGCCGGTGCAGCCAGGCGCGCAGCATCGGGGCCGCCTTGAAACCGACGGGAAAGACCCTGCCCGACGAACCGACGAAGGTTTCGATGCCGAGGCCGGCGGCGAAGCCGCGCACCGCTTCGGCATCGAAGGCGGCCAGCGCGGCCTCTAGCCTCGGCCGGGCGGGACCATAGCGCTCGAGCAGGCGTTCGGCAGGTTCGGCGTGTGTGAGGTTCAGCCCGCTCTTGCCCGCCATCAGGAACTTGCGGCCGAGCGAGGGCATGGCGTCGTAGAGCATGACGGCGCGCCCGGCGTCGAGCAGGGTTTCCGCCGCCATCAGGCCGGCTGGTCCCCCACCGATGATGATGGCGTCGGGAGAGGCCTCGGGGAGGGGGGACGGAGGATTGAGCGGGGTCGCTTCGGATGGGGACATTTGTTAACCATGCCTGTGGTGAACTGGCGTGCCACCCTTCGAATGCGGTTTAGCACGCCCGGCGGCGGCCCGCGACAGCCATGCCGATCGCCTCATCGGGAACCTTGTCTTCATGCGCACAACCCCTGTCAGCCGTCTTTTGCCCTTCGCCTTCCTCGCTGTCGCCCTCGTGCTGCACCTGCGGCTCGCCACGGCGCCGGGCGGTGCGCTGGCGACGGCCAGCCTGCTGGACACGGACAGTTACACCCGCCTCTTGCGGGTGATCCAGCTCTGGCAGGGCGGGGGGTGGTTCGACAATGTGGTCTATCGTCTCGGTGCGCCCGAGGGCATGCCCCTGCATTGGACCCGGCCGCTCGACCTGCTGATCATGGGGCCGGCGGCGCTGCTGCGCGGCTTCGGCCTGGCCGATGGGCCCGCGCTGTGGTGGGCGGCGATGTTCGTCTGCCCGGCGTTGCACGCGCTGTCGTGTCTTGTCGCGGTCTGGGCCGCGCGGGCGCTGTGGCCACGGGATGCCGCCTGGTTCGCGGCGCTCGTTCTGCTGGCGCAGGAATCGGTGCTTGGCTATGGCGCCGTCGGGCGGGCGGATCACCATGTCCTCATCCTGTTGCTGGGGGTTGCCGCGATCGGCGCCCTGCTGCGCGCGGCGATCGATCCCGGGGCGCGGCGCATGGCGCTGGCCGGTGGGGTTTTCGGCGGCCTTGGCCTGTGGATCGGGCCCGAGGCGCTGATCATCCTGGTACCGGCGCTGGCGGCTTTCGGACTGATCTTTGTCTTCGATGAGGCGGACGGTCTCGCCATGGCCCGGCAGGGCCTGCGCGCCAGCATCGGTTTCACGGTGGCTGTGGCGCTGGCGCTGGCGATCGATGTTGCGCCGTCGGCCTATCTGACGGCGCAGTCCGACCGGGTGTCGATCCTGCATCTGGTGCTCGGCCTCGCCATGGCCTCGGTCTTCGGCGCCGGCCTTCTCGCCGGGGGGCGGGGAGGGGCGGGGCGCCTGCGCCGGCTGTTGGCTGGCGGCGGCGCGGCCGTGGTCGCCGTCGGAATGCTGTCGCTCCTCTTCCCGGACTTTTACCGCTCGTCTCTTGCCATTGATGATCCGGTGATGAACCAGGTCCTCGGCCGGATCGCCGAGATGCAGCCGCTGCGCTTCTGGACGCGGGCGGGGCTGTCGGACCTGCTGACCGGCGTCGGGGGCACGCTGCTCGGTCTCGTGGTCCTGCCACTCGCCTTGCGCCGTGGGCCGGACGAGCGGGCTCGCAGGGCTCTGTTCGTCCTTCTCCTGGTTCTGGTGGCGAGTTTTGGCGCCACGCTCGCCTTCCGTCGCTTCGTCGTCGAATATGCGGCGGCAGGGGCGATCGCGACCGCAGGGGCGATCGCCTTCGCGGGCGTCGCGCTTGCGCGCTCGCGCCCGCTGGCGCGTGCGGCCGGCCTCATCCTTGCCGCTTTCGCGGGCACGGTGCTGTTGCCGGCGCTGGGCCGGGAAATCGCCCCCCCGACGGTCACGACGGCGGCCTGCGATCGTGATGCGCTCGCCCGTTTCCTGATCGAGCGGCGGGGCGGTGCCGGACAGACGCGGGATGATCCGGTGGTCCTGATCGACAGTATCGACCTCGCGCCGGCGCTTGCTTTCAAGACCCCATTCCGCTTCGTCGGCGCGCCCTATCACCGGGGCTTGGAGCCGATGCGTGACACGGTGGATTTCTTCGGCACGGCGGATGATTCGGTGGCGCGCGCGATTCTGGCGCGCCGGGATGTGGCGCTCGTCGTGCTGTGCCGGGGCGGGCCTGGCCTGCGCGAGGACATCCCCGGATCGATCGGCTCGCGTCTCGCGGCCGGCACCGCCATCCCGGCTTTCCTGCATCCCGTTCCGTTGCGGCAGGGGCTTGCGCGGGATTTTGCGATTTTCTCGGTTGGCGGGGATCTGGCAACGGCCCGTTAACAATTGACGGTGATACTCTTCCTCAGGCGCCGGGCGGTTGATTGGCGCTGCCAGTATGATACCAGTTTAGCGGGATGGGCCATTTCCCAGGTCCCGGACAGGAGAAACAAGATGCTTCGCAAGATGATTGCCTCGGTGCGTGAAGCCGGCGAACGCGGCGCCACCGCCATCGAATACGCCCTGATCGCGGCCCTCATCGCCGTGGCGGCCATCGGCGCCATGAGCCTTGTCGGCAACGGTCTGAACACCACCTTCAACGCGGTTTCGAACAAACTCACCCCGGCCACGCCCTAATTTCGTCTGAAGCGAAAGCGGCGTCATATCGCTATGCCCCGATGTCAGTCGTGATGTCGGGGCAGAGGTCTTCCGAGGGGCGGGGCCGATGTCTGATGATCTGCTTCTCGAAGAGTGCCGCGCGATCGAGCACGAAAATCGTGATTTCGGCGACGAACGCGGCGCTACGGCCCTTGAGTATGCGTTTATCGCCGGCCTGATCTCGATCGCCGCCGCCGGCATTCTTCTTGTGATCGGCGAGGATGTCGCCGGCTATTTCCAGAGTTTCGCCGACCTTTTCCCCTGATTCTGGGGAATCGCCGGCTGATCGGGCGAAAAGGTCTGGACCTCGAGGCCTTGTCTTCACCCGGGGTCTTCACCCGGGCGCGCGAGAGGACGCAGGACATGACCGATTTCAGTCTCGCCCGTCCGCTCGATCATCGCCGGCGAGGGCTTTTCGGGTCTCTGGCCGATTTTTTGTGCCTTGGCGGCGGCGCCTTCCTCGCCCTGCTGGTTGTCGCCCTGTTGCCGGTCGACACGGTGGCGGCCCCCTTGGCGACCGCGATGCTGGTCGTCGCCAATTTCGTCAACCACCCCCATTTCGCCCATTCCTATCAGATCTTCTATCGCGGCTTTTCACGGCGGCTGCGCGATCCGGATGTGCCGGCACGTCTGCGGTTGCGCTATGCCTTCGCAGGAATCATGGTCCCGCTGCTGCTTGCCGGCTATTTCGTCGCGGTGATTTTGCTCCGCGATCCGGCGGGTCTTGGCTACGCGCTGAATTTCATGGGGTTCGTGGTCGGCTGGCATTACGTGAAGCAGGGCTTCGGCATCGCCATGGTCGATGCGTCGTTCGCCGGTCGCTTCTATGCCGATGCGACCCGCCGGGCCATGCTGGCCAACGGTTATGCCTGCTGGATCTACGCCTGGGTGGAGAGCAATCGCGCGCTGGCGTCTCGGGATCTCTGGGGAATCGAGACGGGCAGTTTCGCCTTCGGTGCTCCTGTCGCCTATGTCGCGGGCGCCGTCTTCGCGCTCACTTCCGCCTGGTTGCTGGTGTGCCTTGTCGGTGACCACCGGCGTCATGGGCGCGGTTTCGCCGTGAACGGCCTCGTCGCCTATCTGGTCACACTCTACGCCTGGGTCGCTTTCGCCCGCCTCGATCCCTTGTTCGTCTATGTCATTCCGGCGATGCACTCGTTGCAGTATCTCGCCGTGGTCTGGCGTTTCGAGATCAACCGGGTCGGCGATCGCACGGGCAACGGCGCGGAAGGCGCCGGTTCGGCGCGCAGCCGGCTGGCGGCCTTCGGCATCTTCGGGCTTGTCTTGGGGGCCGCAGGTTTCTGGATCCTGCCGCTCGCGCTCGACCGGTCGGTTCCCTACGATCACGCGTTGTTCGGTCCGAACCTTTTCCTCTTCACGTTCTGGATCTTCATCAACGTCCATCACTACTTCATCGACAATGTGATCTGGCGTCGCGAGAACCCGGAAGCCAGGCGCTATCTTTTCGCCTGAGACGTGGTGATCACTGGATCGTGATCACCTGGATCGAACGGGCGGGTTGCGCACCCGGCGCCGGGGCTGGCGGCGTGGTCTCCATGGGGGCCTCGGCCGTCGGCGGGCTGCCGCCGTCCGCCGGCACCGTCGTGGCGGTCGTGGTCGCCTCGGTCGCGGGCTCGCCGAGGACGGCCGTCTCGGGCGTCGCCATCTCTGGCGCCGGCGGGACCACGGGCTCCGGCGGCAGTGGGCTGGCGGCGACGTCGGCGACCGGGGCTGCCTTCGGCGGTTCGAGGAAGAGGGGGCCGGGCTCGGGCATCGGTACCGGTGCAGGCGCTGCCGCCTCGCCCGCCGGCCCGACATTGCTGCCACCCTCATAGATCACCGTTGCACCGGCCGCCGGATCGGCGTTGCCCGCTGCCGGGGCGGAAGGCGCCGAAGGGGCGGGTGTTTCGGTCGTGGGCGCGTCCGGCGTCGGGGCGGAAGCGTCATAGATCGTGGTGGCGCCGGCGACGGGGTCGGCTGGAGCGGTATCGTCCGCCGGCGCCGGCGCCGGCTCGGCAACGGGCGCCGGCGTCGAATGGATGACCGGCGCGGGCACTGAGACAGGCGCGGAAGCCGGTATCGGGGCAGAGGCAGCGGTCGAAGCCGGTGTGGGCGCGCCAGCGTAGACTTCGGGGAAGAGGGCCCGCTTCGACAACCGTTCCCGCACGTTCGAGCAGGCGCCGACCGTGGTGGCGAGGCCGAGGCTGACAAGGACGATGGTGGCGATCCGCGGCATGGGTCTCTTCCCTGTTCCCGTTCGCCCCTTGCGTGTAACAGCAAGACGCCGCCGTCAAGCGCGTCGTCGACAATTTGTCATTCTATTGGCGCCGATATGGTGCGGTGCACCGAAAGCGATGGCCGGGTAGTCCGGGGGGCTCGACCTTTGTCCCGTCAGGCCTTAACGTCTTCGCCGCATAAACGACCGGAAAATCGGCCAGCCAAAAAATTGGCCAGGAGGAGCCTCATGAAGGAGTATCTGCGTTTCTATATCGGCGGCGCCTGGGTGGACCCGGCCGAGCCGAAGACCCTCGACGTGATCAATCCGGCCACGGAAGAGGCATTCGCCCGTATTTCCATGGGCTCGGCCGCCGATGTCGACAAGGCGGTTAAGGCGGCCAAGGCGGCTTTCGAGACCTATTCCCAGACCACGCGGGAAGAGCGGATCGATCTCCTGCAGCGGATCCTGACTGCCTATCAGGCGCGCTACGGCGATTTCGTCGAAGCGATCTCGACCGAGATGGGCGCCCCCCTGTTCCTGTCCAAGGCGGCGCAGGCGGCGACCGGCGTCGCCCATTTCGCCAAGATGATCGAGATCCTGAAGGAATTCCCCTTCCAGGAGATGCGCGGTACTACGGCGATCTCGAAGGAGCCGGTCGGTGTCTGCGGTTTCATCACGCCCTGGAACTGGCCGATCAACCAGATCGTGTGCAAGGTGGCGCCGGCGCTGGCGGCGGGCTGCACCATGGTGCTGAAGCCGTCCGAGATCGCGCCGGTCAACGCCATGATCCTGGCCGAGGTGATGCACGAGGCCGGCGTGCCGGCGGGTGTCTTCAACCTCGTCAACGGGGATGGTGTCGGCGTCGGCCAGCCGCTGTCCGCCCATCCGGACGTCGACATGGTCTCCTTCACGGGCTCGACCCGGGCCGGCGTTGCC
>JAQVKV010000134.1 GCA_028694545.1 Zavarzinia sp.
CGCACGGCGGCCAGCGTCGTCACCGTGCCCGAGGTGCCGAGAAGCTGGAAACCGTGCTCGGCGCTGGCCTTGGCCGCTGTATGCTTGCGTGCGAAGGCGGCAAGGGCGCGGCGCACCTCGTCCACCATGCGCGCGTATACGTCGTCGTCCACCATGACGCCGCCGAATTTCTCCGCCAGGGTGACAACGCCGACGGGCAGCGACGTCCAGTCCAGCATCTCCGCCCGGTCCGGCCCCTTGACAGAAAGCCAGGCCAGTTCGGTGGAGCCACCGCCGATGTCGAAGACCAGCGCCCGGCGCCGGTCCGGATCGAGCAGGGGCGTGCAGCCGACGACGGCAAGACGCGCCTCCTCGGCCGGGGAGATCACCTCGAGGGCGATACCCGTCTCGGCCTCGGCCCGGACCAGGAATTCCCCACCGTTGGAAGCACGCCGGCACGCCTCGGTCGCGATCGCCCGGATATGGGTGACCCGGCGGCGGCGCATGCGGCCGGCGCAGACTTTCAGGGCTTCGATGGTGCGTTCGATGGCGGCATCGGCGATGCGCCCCTGAGAGGCGATGCCCTCGCCCAGGCGAACAATGCGGGAAAACGCGTCGACGATGCGGAATGTGCCGTGACGTGCAGGTTCGGCAATCAACAGCCGACAGTTGTTCGTACCAAGATCAAGCGCCGCGAAAATCGGCGGATCCAACATTTCTGCATTCATTTCCGACGTGCCGGCGCGCGAAGCACCTGACATCGGCGGCGGCCCCTCGGGGCGAGCGTCCGACAATTGCGACCTCTGACCATCGGCACGGCCACGCCGCGCCACTTGTGGCCATGATAGCAACATTTCCACACGGGCGTGAAGCCCCGCGCCGAAGCCCCGCCGCACCGCCGCCATCCCTCAATCTTGAAATTCAGGCAAGCAATATGAACATATCACGCATCACAAATGATGTTTTATACATGAGTTGCCCATGATGACCGCCGCGCAAATGCGGGCCGCCCGCGCCCTCCTCGGTATCGACCAGAAAGCCCTGGCCGAACTGTCGGGCCTGTCGCTGCCCACGATCCAGCGCATGGAGGCCAGCGAAGGCAATGTTCGCGGCGTGGTGGAAAGCCTGACCCGTGTGGTCGAAGCGCTGGACCGCGCCGGTGTCGAACTGATCGGGGAAAACGCGGCCAGCAATGGCGGCGGCCGGGGCCTGCGGCTCAAGTCGCCGAAACCCGCCGAAACGCCCTGATCGTCGGAAGACGCGACGGCGACCGAAGGTCGAAAGCCGACGATCCCGCCGCCCGTGCGGCCTGGACAAGTTCCGCCCGCCCGATCTCGGGCCCGGCGGGACATCCGCTTATCTGGAGTGACCGTCATGGCCGCAAGGCCCGCCGAACCCGGTTTCGTCGAACTCTACACGCCGAAACTCCTGACCATCCTGCGTGAAGGCTATGGCCTTGCCGACCTGAGGGCGGACGCCATCGCCGGACTCACCGTCGCCATCGTCGCACTGCCCCTGTCCATGGCGATCGCCATCGCTTCCGGCGTCACGCCGGACCGGGGGCTCTATACCGCGATCGTCGGCGGCTTCCTCGTCTCCGCGCTGGGCGGCAGCCGCTTCCAGATCGGCGGGCCGGCGGGGGCCTTCATCGTCCTCGTTGCCCTGACGGCCGAAGTGCACGGGGTGGACGGGCTGCTGCTCGCCACCATCATGTCGGGCGTCTTCCTCGCGGTGGTCGGCTTCCTGCGGCTGGGCACCTACATCAAGTTCATTCCCTATCCGGTCACGGTGGGCTTCACGGCCGGCATCGGCGCCATCATCTTCGCCAGCCAGATCAAGGACCTGCTCGGCCTGACCCTCGAGGGCAAGGAGCCGGCGGCGATCATCCCGAAGCTGGAGGCGATCGGCGCGGCCCTGCCCACCCTCAGCCTGCCAACGCTGGCGATCGCCGTGATCACCATCGGCGCCATCCTGATCTTGCGCCGGCTGCGTCCGCATTGGCCGGGCATGCTGATCGCGGTGACGCTGGCCTCGGTCGTCGCCTTCGCGCTGTCCCTGCCGGTGGAGACGATCGGCACCCGCTTCGGCGGCATCCCGCAGAGCATCCCCCTGCCCCACCTGCCGCCTGTCAGCCTCGACAAGGTGATCGAGATGCTGCCGGCGGCCCTGTCCTTCACCCTGCTCGGCGCGATCGAGAGTCTTCTGTCCGCCGTCGTCGCCGACAGCATGAGCGGACGGCGCCACCGCTCCAACTGCGAGCTGGTCGCGCAAGGGGCCGCCAATATCGCGTCCGGCCTGTTCGGCGGCATCTGCGTCACCGGCACCATCGCGCGCACGGCGACCAACGTCCGCGCCGGCGCAAGAGGCCCGATCTCGGGCATGCTGCATTCCCTGTTCCTGCTCGCCTTCATCTTGCTGGCGGCGCCGCTGGCCAGCGCCATTCCGCTTGCGGCACTTGCCGGCGTGCTTGCGATCGTCGCCTGGAACATGGTGGAACGGCATGCCTTCGCCGTGCTGTTCCGGACCTCGCGCGGGGATGCCGTCGTCCTCATGGCCACCCTGCTGCTCACCGTGTTCCGCGACCTGACGGAAGGCATCGTCGTCGGCTTCACCCTGGGGGCGCTTCTCTTCCTGCATCGCATGGCGCAATCGGTCGAAATCGAATCCGAAGTCCCCCTCGTCGCCGAGGACCGGGGCGACAGCAACGGCGGGGCCGGCCGCGTGCCCTATGATTCCGTGGCCGCCAGTGATCCGGACGTCGTCGTGCACCATCTGACCGGCGCCTTCTTCTTCGGCGCGGCGGCGAGTGTCGGCGCCGTGCTCGACCGCATCGGCCAGAGCCCGAAGGCCTATGTGCTCGATTTCGCCAGCGTGCCCTTCCTCGATTCGACCGCCGCCGCCACGATCGAGGGCTTCCTGCGCAAGGCGGAACGCCAGGGTGCGGGCGTCTATATCGCCGGGGCCCGCCCCGCGATCCGCCGGGTCCTCTTCACCCACGGCATCCGGCCTCCCCGCGCCCGCTTCAAGGCGAGCGTCGAGGATGCGACGGCAAGTGCCCACCGCCGTGCCGCCGCCGCCACGGCGATCGCCGCCGCACGGACCTGATCATCGGGTGGTCTCATTGTCGTTCGTGGCCTCAGGCCTCGATCCATTCGTAGACTTCGGGCATGACAACGGCCGAACCGCAGGCACAGGCGGCGGTTCGGCAATGGCCGCAGGGCGCCTCCACCACCCGCACCCGGCGCCGGTCGCGCCAGAATTCGAGCAGAGCCCTTGCATTGTCGGCGGTGGTCCCCAGGCCAATGGCGAGCGCGGGCGCCGTGACCCGGCCATGATCGCGCATGTAACGCCGCACGTCGGACAATGTGGTCATGGCCGGGCCCCTTCAAGATCACGCAGGCATGCTTCGACGCGCCCTCGTCCGGCCGAGGCCCGGCCGACCAGACGCATGGCGACGGCGGCGGTACCGAGCAGGCCGAAACAGACGGCGATCCAGATCGTGCCGCGGACCGGCGCCTCGGCGATGCGCGCCGCCTGGTAGAAGACGACGGCGGCGCACCAGCCGATGCCCGTGGTCCAGCCCGCCGCGAACAGGGCCCAATGGCGCCCGGCCTCCTGATAGATCGCCCCCATGGCGGCGACGCAGGGCATGTAGAGCAGGACCATCAGCAGATAGGCGAAGGCCCCGGCGGCCCCGTCGAAGGCCCCCGCCATCGCCGCGAAGGCGCCCGGCGTCACCTCCAGTTCCTCGGCCGCGCCGGCCCCCTGTTCGGTATAGGAGACGTCGAGACCGAGCGGATCGTCGAGGGAGCCGAAAACAGCCGCGAGATTGGCCGGAATGGTGGCGAAGGCGGCGAGGATCTGGTCGCCGATGGTCACGGCTTCTTCTTCCGCCGCTTCCTCGCCGCCCATCCGGGCATAGAGCGTGTTCAGCGTGCCGATCACCGCTTCCTTCGCCAGGATGCCGGTGAAGACGCCGACCGCCGCCGGCCAGTTCTCCTCGCGCATGCCCATGGGCTCGAACACCGGGGTGATGGTGCGTCCGATCTCGGACAGGACCGATTTCTCGCTGTCCTGATTGCCGAAGGTGCCGTCGGTGCCTAGCCCGTTCAGGAAGGACAGGGCGACGACGATCGGCACGATCACCTTGGAGCAGCGGATGACGAAGGTGCGCAGCCGCTCCCACGCCCGCAGGCCGACATTGCGAAAGGTCGGCATATGATACGGCGGCAGTTCCATGATGAAGGGCGAGGCGTCGCCCCGCAGCACGGTGCTCTTCAGCAGAAGCCCGGTGCCGATCGCCACCACCAGCCCGATCACATAGAGCAGGAAGACGACATTCTGCCCGTTGGCCGGAAAGAAGGCGGCGGCAAACAGGGCATAGACCGGCAGGCGCGCGCCGCAGGACATGAAGGGCGCCATCATGATGGTGATCAGGCGGTCGTGCCGGCTGTCGAGGGTGCGGGTCGCCATGATCGCCGGCACGTTGCAGCCGAAGCCGACGAGCAGCGGCACGAAGGATTTTCCCGGCAGGCCGATGAGGCGCATGCCCCGGTCCATGACGAAGGCGGCGCGCGCCATGTAACCCGAATCTTCCAGCACGGCGAGCGCCAGATAGAGACAGGCGATCACCGGCACGAAGGTGGCCATGGTCTGGATGCCGCCGCCGATGCCATCCGCCACCAGGGCGACGACGAATTCCGGCATGCCGACCGCTTCCAGCGCCTGACGTCCGCCGTCGACGAGGACGGCGCCGAAGACCTGATCGAAGAAATCGATGAAGGCGCCGCCGATCGAGATGGTGAAGACGAAGGTCAGATACAT
The DNA here is from genome assembly GCA_028694545.1 of Zavarzinia sp. Taxonomy (GTDB): domain Bacteria; phylum Pseudomonadota; class Alphaproteobacteria; order Zavarziniales; family Zavarziniaceae; genus Zavarzinia. The sequence goes on from JAQVKV010000134.1 coordinate 4,804, forward strand.
CATGCCGAGGAACAGCGGGATGCCCAGAACCCGGTTCAGCACCACCCTGTCCACGCGGTCCGAGAAGGTGCGGCTCGCCTCGCGCGGGCGGGTCAGGACGCCGCGCACGATACCGCCGATGAAGCCGAAGCGGGCGTCCGCCACCGCAATGTCGGCCTCGTCGCCGAATGTCGTCTCGACGGCCTTGCGTGCCTCCTCGGCGGCGGCCACGGTCTCGCCCGCCTCGCCGGTCAGCAGCGCGTCGCCCTCGATCAGCTTCAGCGCGCGCCAGCGCCGGTCGCCCTGCCCCGCGCCCAGCTTCGCGGCGAGGGCCGTGACCTGATCGTCGAGATCCGGGCCATAGGCGGGCACCACCAGCGGCGGCCGGGGATCGCGCACCATGGCGTCGATCGCCACCTTCAGGGACGCGATGCCCTTGCCCCGCGCCGCGACGATATCGAGCACGGGGCAGCCGAGCGCCTGCGACAGGGCGGCGACGTCGATCGCGATGCCCCGGCGCGTCGCGATGTCCATCATGTTGAGGACGACGATCATGGGCACCCGCATCTCGAGGAGCTGGGTGGTCAGATAGAGGTTCCGTTCGAGGTTGGAGGCGTCGACGATATTGACGATCAGCCCGGCCTCGCCGGCCAGCACGAAGTCCCGCGCCACCCGCTCGTCCTCGGAGGTTTCGATGGTCGCCCCCAGGGAATAGACGCCGGGCAGGTCCACCACCTCGAAATCCCGGCCGTCGTGGCGATAGCGCCCGACCTTGCGTTCCACCGTGACGCCGGGCCAGTTGCCCACTTCCTGCCGGGCCCCGGTCAGGGCGTTGAACAGGGTGGTCTTGCCGCAATTGGGATTGCCGACGACGCCGATGGTGATCCGTTCGGTCATTGCTGCTTCTCCACCATCAGGAGATCGGCCTCACCCCGGCGCAAACTCATGGCAAAGCCACGCACCTCGATCTCGACCGGATCGCCCAGGGGGGCGACGCGGGTAATGCGGAAGTGGACGCCGGGCATCAGGCCCATGGCCATCAGGCGGCGCCGGTAATCGCCCTTGCCCTTGCCGAGCGCGGTGATACGGGCCCGGTCGCCGGGCCGCAGATCCGCCAGCGTCAGCGGCGGGAACACGGGTTCGAGCCGCGTCACCACGACGGCGCGCGCGGTCGCGGGGTCGAGGACGAGACGCGTGTCGTCCCCGACCGCGACCATCAACCCGCCCGGCCCGTTGTGGCGCAGGATACGCAGCCGGGAGCCGAGCCGGAGCCCGAGATCGGCAAGGCGGCGCTGCTCCGCCTCGTCCCCCTCCAGACGATCGACGCGGACATCGCCGTCGGACACTTCGAACAATGAAACGGCCATCGCCACCTCCATCCGCAGCATGACTCGCGAGTGCTGTTGCGAGTCATATGCAATTCTGAAGGAGGTTACTGATCGAATACGCCGGTGCCATTGATGCACGTCAATCGCGCGTGGAGGGATTCGCCAGCGGCACCGGGCGGTGCTCGCCCGATTTTCTTCGACCACCGAAATTCACATATTTTCCATATGCTCATGGACGTTCCGGGCACCCGCTCCCAAAAGCTTGAGACGAATTTCGATCGGAATTTCGAGCACCGGTTCCGGGCCGCTATCGCACACGAAAAGCGGCTGACAGGCGGGAAAAGCGATAGTAGCGCGTCTCCCCATAAGCCAAGGGCACGATCATGAAGACTGCCAAGGCCGCGCGCGAAGAACTGCGTACGACGAGACCGCCCTCGCCATCTTGCCAGAGTTCGATGTCTTCCCCGCCAACGCCGACCCAATCCTTCTCGAGCGTGGGGCCCGTGAGACGCAGCACAAGGTGGCCGGCGTCGCAGGCATAGTCGA
>JAQVKV010000135.1 GCA_028694545.1 Zavarzinia sp.
GAGTTTTGCGGCTACGCCCTCGGTTCCGATGAGGAAGGCGGCGGCGGCGTCCCCGCCACGGCTTTCCAGCGCGCTGCCAGGGGCCCCCAGGCGCCTGTCGGCGATCAGGACCAGCGCATTGCGCGCGCGGCCCGATGCAACGGCGTCGTTGGCCAGCAGCAGGGCTTCGGTCCCGCCACGCAGCGAATGGCCGATGTCGACGGTGCGCACGTCCCCGGACAGGCCGAGGGCAACCGCGATCAGGGCCGCGCCTTGCTTCTCGTCGAAGGCATATGTGGTGGTGGCGAAGACCAGCAGGTCGATCGTGTCGCGCGGGCGATCCTTGAGACATGCGCGCGCGGCGTCCACCGCCATCGTCACACTGTCTTCGTCGGCCCAGGCGAGGGCCCGTTCCGGCCCGCTTTCGGGCGGCTTGCGGCCCGCGAGTACGGCGGGCGACAGGCGGTGGGTGGCGACATAGGCGCCCCAGTCGACGATACCCGCGTCAATGATGCCGGCCATGTCAGTCGTCCTTCGGTTCGGGCGGACGGACGCCGCCGTGGAAGGGGTAGGGCTTGCCGAGGATCCCGAACGGGCCGAACTCGCCCGGCATGTGGGTCTGGAAGTGCTTGCGGATCGATTCCAGGTCCCATCCGTCCGGCTTGACCAGAGTCTTGCCGTAATGGGGCTGGACCATGTGGGCGAGGCGCGGACCGCCGGTGCCGAAGACCTGGCCGGAGACGTTCTCCGCCTCGTCGCTGCACAGATAGACTACCGCCGGACCGTTCAGCGTCGGGTCGAATTCGTCGCCCGGCTTGCCGTCGGCGTCGCGGTAGGTCTTCGACATCGCGGTCGTGCCGAGCGGGCCGATGGCGTTCACGCGGATGCCGTAACGCGCCAGTTCGAAGGCCCAGGTATAGGTCATCGAGGCGATGGCGCCCTTGGCCGCCGAATAGGCGGTCTGGCCGAAGCTGCCGAAATGGCCGCCGGAAGTGGTGTTGACGATCGCGCCGCCCTGGCCCTGTTCGGCCATCGCGCGGGCCGCTGCCTGAGTGCACCAGAAAGTGCCCTTGACGTGGACGGTCAGCACACTGTCGAGATCGTCGTCGGTCATCTTCAGCAGGGTGCGGTCGCGCAGGTTCCCGGCGTTGTTGACCAGGATGCGCACGCTGCCGAAGGCATCGATGCAGGCCTGGATCAGCCCTTCGGCCCCTTCGCGAGTGCCGATGTTGTGCGTGGAGACCAGCGCCTTGCCGCCGGCGGCAGTGACGTCGTCGGCCAGTGCCGCGGCAGCTTCGCCGTTGATGTCGTTGATGACGACCGGCGCACCGGCGGCGGCGAGGTGGAGGATATGCCCCCGGCCGATCCCGCCCGCTGCCCCGGTAACGATCGCGGGGCGTCCTTCCAGCAAACGCGTGCTCATGCTTCGAGCACCTTGTGTGCGCCGGAAATGAAGGCGTCGCCCGCGCGTTCCTGCAGGTCGAGCGGGTCGCCGTACATCAGCTGGAGATGCTTGGCCCGGCGGTAGAACAGCTGCGGATCGGCTTCGAGCGTGAAGCCGATGCCGCCGTGGATCTGGATGCCGAGCGCCGAGACGTCGCGATAGACCTGGCAGGCCTTCATCTTGGCGAGGTCGGCCCAGGTTGCGAAAGGATCGCCGTCGTCGGCCGCCGCCGCCGCGCGATAGGTCAGCATCCGCGCGCCTTCGACATTGACCACCGCGTCGGCCAGGTAATGGGCGATCGCCTGGAACGCACCGATCGGCTGGCCGAACTGGGTGCGCGTGCTGGCATAGTCGCGGCTGATGTGGAGGATCATTTCCGCGCCGCCCACGGCCTGCGCGGCAATCGCGACTTTCATCGCGGCAAGGCCCGCCTCCCATGCGGCCAGCGCGGCATCGCCGCGCGCGGCGACCGCGAGGACCGGCGTGCCGCTGAACGCGACATTGGCCATGGCGAGGTCGGCCATGTTGTCGAGACCGGTGAAAGCGATTCCGGCCGCGCCCTTTTCGACGATGCACAGCACCGGTGCGCCGGAAGCATCGCTGGCATGGACGAGGATGTAATCGGCCCGGGCGGCCTCGGGGACGAAGCATTTCGCGCCGCTGAGCGTGAGCGAATCGCCTTCGCCGGAAACGGTGACGCCCTGCGGGCCGTCGAGGGCGGGGCGCCCTGCTTCCTGCCAGGCGCAAGTGGCGCGTTTCTCGCCCATCGGGAGCGAGGCGAGCACTGCCTTGGCCGTCTCGTCGTCCGAATCGGCCAGCACCCGCGCGGCGAACACGGTGCTTTCGGTGAACAGCACCGGCACGAGCGCGCGGCCCAGCTCCGACTGCGCCACGACCAGTTCGGTCAGGCCCAGCGAAAGCCCGTCGGCCGCTTCGTCAACGATGATTCCGCCGATCCCCATGGCGGCGAGGTCGCCATAGATCGCGTCGGCTTCGGATGGGTCCTTTTCGCAGGCCCGGACTTTCGCTGTCGTGAAATGATCTTCGCACAGGGCGCGCACGGAATCCTGCAGCGCAACCTGCTCCTCGGTGAGGCTCAAATCCATGTGTTCCGTCTCCCCCGATTTCCGGGATTCGATCCGCTATTAACGAAACTATCGGTACCTATAACTTTGCTGGCTGTCTAGTCCTACCATGGCAAAGCCGCTCGGGGAGAGGGTGTATTGACTTACAATAACGGTACCAATAGTATCGCAAACAAGTCCGAAGGGGAGAGCGCATGGACATTCTCGGTTTAGGTTATGTGGGCCTCGACGCGCCCGATCCGGAGGCATGGCTGGCCTTCGGGCGCGATATCCTGGGGCTCGACCTGGGCCGCGCGCCGGGTGCCGACGCCTATCTTCCCGACGAAACGGCCGGGCGCGGGGCCGACGGATCGGTCTATTTCCGAATCGACGACTGGACCTGGCGTCTGGCGATCCATCCTTCCCAGGGGCAGCCGGGGCTGCGCTACATGGGCTTCGAAGTGGCCGGGCCGCAGCAGCTCGAGGCCGCGCTTGCCGAACTGGAAGCGGCCGGGTTTCCCGCCCGGCACGGCGACGCCGCGGAATGCGCGGCGCGCGCCGTCAGCGGGATCGGCTTTACCCAGGATCCGGCAGGCCGGGCGATCGAGCTGTTCTACGGCCCGCTGGTGACCAACAATTACCGCAATTCGCGCGGGATGGAGTTCCTCACCGGCGACATGGGGATGGGGCACATCAACCTCTTCGCCAGCGATTACGAGGCCAACAGGGACTTCTATACCCGCCTGCTCGGCTTCAGGCTGACCGACTATTACCATGTCGGCCCGGACCAGACGGTCAACTTCTTCCACATCAACCCGCGCCACCACACCGTCGGGCTGATGAAAGTCGCGCCGATCGACGGCGTCCATCACGTGATGTTCGAATGCAGCGACATCGACATGGTCGGGCAGGCTTACGACCGGGTGCTGGCGGCGGGCTGCAAGGTCACCGCTTCGCTCGGCCGCCATTCGAACGACCGGATCATCTCGTTCTACGTGGAATCGCCTTCGGGCGTGGAAGTCGAGATCGGCTGGGGCGCGATCAAGGTCGGGCCCGGCTGGACGCCGAAATATCGCGGCCCCGGCGACATATGGGGGCACCACGGCCTGACGGCCGAGAATATCGAACAAACCGGACGGAGGGCGTAAATGGGCGCTGAACTGGCACAATCGCATATCGACGTCGGGATCGTTACCAACGATCGCGAAGGGGCGCTCTCGTTCTGGAACGGCCTGTTCGGCTTCCCGGTCGAAGGGGAAGTGAGCTTCCCCGGCCTGACCATCGTCCGCCTCAAGGTCGGCACCGCGATCCTGCGCCTGTGCATTCCCGACGCGGACGTGGCGCAGAAGGCGAATGCCGGCGCGTTCGATGCCGAAACCGGCCTGCGCTACCTGACGCTGGCAGTGAACAACCTCGACGAACTGGTCGCCGCCGCGCGCGCCGCGGGCTTCCCGATCCCGTTCGAACCGCGCGAGATCCGCCCCGGAACCCGTGCCGTACAGATCCAGGACGGCCAAGGCGTGACCGTCGAACTCATGGAAACGAAATAGGCATGGCAGTCAGTCTCGACGACAAGTATGCGGCGGAAAGCGGCCACGTCTACCTGACGGGCAACCAGGCGCTGGTGCGCCTGCCGTTGATGCAGCGCATGCGCGATCGCGCGGCGGGGCTGAACACGGCCGGCTTCATTTCGGGCTATCGCGGCTCGCCGCTGGGCATCTACGACCTTGCCTTGTGGCAGGCGCGCAAGTTCCTCGAGGCGAACGACATCCTGTTCCAGCCGGGGATCAACGAAGACCTTGCGGCGACCGCCGTGTGGGGCACGCAGCAGACCGGCATCGTCGGCAAGTCGCAGTACGACGGCGTGTTCGGCCTGTGGTACGGCAAGGGGCCGGGCGTCGACCGTTCGGGCGACGCGCTCAAGCACGGCAGCTTCCAGGGCGCATCGAAGAACGGCGGCGTGCTCGCGCTGTGCGGCGACGACCATGCCGCGCGTTCGTCCACCATCGCCCATCAGAGCGACCATGCGCTGATCCATTTCGGCATGCCGGTGTTCAACCCGGCGCATGTGCAGGACTATCTCGACCTCGGCCTTGCGGGCTTTGCCATGTCGCGCTGGACCGGGGCGTGGATCGGTTTCAAGTGCATCACCGACACGATCGAATCCTCCGCGCGGGTCGATGTCTCGTCCGACCGGCTCGTGTTCCGCACGCCGGAAGATTTCGCGATGCCGCCGGGCGGGCTCAACATCCAGCTCGGCCTCTGGCCGCTGGTCGCCGAGATCAAGCAGATCGACCACCGCCTCGAAGCGGTGAAAGCCTTCGCCCGCGCCAACGGGATCGACCGCCAGATCCTGGGCGGGCGCGGCGCGCGGCGTCTGGGCATCGTCACCACTGGCAAGGCCACGCTCGACGTGATCGAGGCGCTGGACGCGCTCGGTCTCGGCCCGGCGCGGGCCGAGGCGGCGGGCGTCGCCGTTTACAAGGTCGGAATGAGCTGGCCGCTCGAACCCGAGGGGATCAAGACTTTCGTCGATGGCTGCGACGAAGTCCTGGTCATTGAGGAGAAGCGGCCGGTTATAGAGGAGCAACTGGCGCATATCCTCTACAACCTGCCCGCGGATCGTCGTCCTCTCCTGACCGGCAAGCGGGATCCCTCGGGTGCGCCGTTGCTTCCCCAGACCGGCGAGCTTGCGCCCGCTTCGGTGACCGAAGCGATCCGCAAGCGCCTGATGGCGCACGATCTCGGCGAGGAGCTGGAACGGCTGCTGGCCACCAACGAGCCCGAAGTGGCCGCGGCCGAAGTGACGTCCGCCGCCGCCGGGCTGGTGCGCATGCCCAGTTTCTGCGCCGGCTGCCCGCACAACACCTCGACACGCGTGCCGGACGGTTCGGTCGCGATGGGCGGGATCGGCTGCCACGGCCTCGCCACCTGGCTGCCCGACCGGCACACGATCACGCTCTACCACATGGGCGGCGAAGGCGCGGCCTGGATCGGGCAGGCGCCGTTCATGGAAATGGACCACATCTTCCAGAACCTGGGCGATGGCACCTATTTCCATTCCGGCCTGCTGGCGATCCGCGCCTGCGTGACTTCGGGCGTCAATATCACTTACAAGATCCTCCTGAACGGCGCGATCGCGATGACCGGCGGCCAGCCGATCGAGGGCGAGGCCTTCGACGGCAGCATTTCCGCGCCGCACGTTGCCGGGCAGCTCCACGCGGAGGGCGTGAAGAAGATCGCGGTCGTGGCCGACGATCCCACGCGCCACGACCCCAAGGACTTCCCGCCGGGCGTGACCTTCCACCATCGCGACACGCTGGACGAGGTCCAGAAGACGATGCGCGAAGTGAAGGGCGTCACCGCGATCATCTACGACCAGGCCTGCGCGACCGAACGCCGCCGCCTGCGCAAGCGCGGCAAGGTGGCCGACGTCGACAAGCGGATGTTCATCCACCCGGATGTCTGCGAAGGCTGCGGCGACTGCGGCATCCAGTCCAACTGCGTCGCGATCGAGCCGGAGGAAACCCGGTTCGGGCGCAAGCGGCGGATCAACCAGTCGGTCTGCAACAAGGATTTCAGCTGCGTCAAAGGGCTGTGCCCCAGCTTCGTGACCGTCCATGGCGGCACCCCGCGCAAGGCGGAGGCCGGCAAGCTCGACGCGATCGCGCACGACATCGACCTGCCGCTGCCCACCCTGCCGGAACTCGACGGGACCCATTCGATCATGATTGCCGGGATCGGCGGCAATGGCGTGGTGACAGTCGGCGCGATCCTCGGCATGGCGGCGCATATCGACCAGCTTGGCGTGACTGTGCTCGACCTTTCGGGCCTTGCCCAGCGCAACGGCCCGGTGACCAGCCACGTGCGCCTGACGCGCGGGGAATCGACCGGCCACGTGCCGCGCATCCCCGAAGGGCGGGCGGATGTCGTGCTCGGCTGCGATCTCGTGGTTTCGGCCTCGGCGGAAAGCCTGTCCAAGATGGCGCGGTCGCGGACCAGGGTCGTCTACAACAGCTTCGTCGCGCCGACTTCGACGTTCGCGACCAATCCCAACCTCGATTTCAGCGCGGGCAAGCTGGCCGATGTCATCGCCAGCAAGGTGGGTGACGAGGCACTGTCCGGCATCGATGCGACCAAGATCGCCGTCGCCCAGCTGGGCG
>JAQVKV010000136.1 GCA_028694545.1 Zavarzinia sp.
GGATCGAGAAGGCGACGTCGACGCCCGAGTTCGCGGCATCGGCGGCGGCCTTGGCCTGGAAGACGTCACCGTTCCAGGCGATCGCCAGGCAGATGTCGCCGGTCGCCAGCTTGTCGATCATCGACGAACCTTCGAAGCGGGCAATGAAGGGACGCACGGCTTCCAGCACCGGCAGCGCCTTCTTCAGGACTTCCGGATCCTTCGAATTCGGATCCTCGCCGAGATAGCGCAGCGCAGCCGGGATCACCTCGTCGGGCGCGTTCAGGAAGGCGACGCCGCAATCCTTGAACTTCGAGACCACTTCCGGATCGAACACCATCTTCCACGAGTCGAGCGGGGCGTCCGGCATGATCTCCTTGATCTTCTTCACATTGTAGCCGATCGCGGTCATGCCCCACATGTAGTCGACGGCATGGTCGTTGTTCGGGTCGAACAGGGCCATCTTCTCCATGATGGCCGGATCCATGTTGGAAATATTCGGCAGCTTGGCCTTGTCGAGGGCCTGATAGGCGCCGGCCTTGATCTGGCGCTCGAGGAAGGCGCCCGAGGGGAAGACCACGTCATACCCGGAATTGCCGGCGAGGATCTTGGCCTCCAGCGTGTCGTTGGAATCGAAGGTCGAATAGACGACCTTGATGCCCGTCGCCGCCTCGAAATCGGCCAGGGTGGTATCGTCGATATATTCTTCCCAGTTGTAGACGTTGACGACCTTGTCTTCCGCCTTCGCGACGCCGGCCAGCGCCAGAGTCGCCGCGAAGGTGGAAAAAAGACAGGACCTGAATGAGAAATGCATCGCCGACCTCCGCTTGCGGGTCTGATTCCCGGCCGACCCGGCGCGCCCGCGCCGCATCGCACACGCAAAATAGAACCGTGATCCGCGCCGTCGGTCAACACAACACCCAGCGTGGCGCACGACGCAACCAAGCCGACCGCTCAGAAAATGTGCGTGTACCGCTGCGCGTTGTCCCGATACCAGGCGGCGATCGCCGGAATTTCATCCTTCAGGTGCAGGCGCTGTCGCCAGCCGAGGGCAAGCAGGCGGTCGCAGACGATCGAATAGCGATAGTCATTGAAGGGCCGGTCCTGAATGAAAGTGGTATTGGCCTCGCCATCGATGCCGAATGCTTCGGCGATCAGGTCACGCACCTCGAGATTGCTGTATTCGTCCTCGGAGGCGACGTTGTAGATGGTACCGACCGCCCCCTTCTCCAGGATCGTGATCATCGCCCGCGCGAAATCAGCCGCCGACAGATAATAACGAAGGTTCTGGCCCGTGCCGTGGAGGGTAAATTGCCGTCCGAGAAAGGCCAGCATACAGAACCGCGGAATGATCTTCTCGGGGAACTGGCGGATACCGAACATGTTGTTCGCCCGCACGGTGATGATCGGCAGCTTGAAACTGTAGAGGTAGCCGTTCACCACCATTTCCGCAGCCGCCTTGGACGCCGAATAGGGGTTGGTGGGATTGAGGCTGTCGGCCTCAGTGTGCGAGCCGTCGCGCGTCTCGCCGAAAACTTCGTCGGTCGAGACGTGGATGATGCGCCCAACGCCGTTCAGACGGCACGCCTCGAGCAGCGTATGGGTGCCGAGCGTGTTCGAGCGCGTGAACAAGATCGAGTTGCCGAAGGAATTATCCACGTGGCTTTCGGCTGCGAGATGCATGACGACGTCGACCCCGACGGTGATCTCCATGCATTTCTCGAAATCGCACAGATCGCCCACGACCAGCCAGCGCCGGCCTCGCACCAGCAGATGCGCGATATTCTCATAGTCGGCGGCATAGGTCATCTTGTCGAAGACAACGATCTCCGCCCGCGGATATTCCGCGGCGACCGCCTCGGCGACGTGCGAGCCGATGAACCCGGCCCCCCCCGTGATCAGGATCCGCATTCTTCCGCCAACCGCCTCCCGATACCCAGGCACTGGTCCCGCACTCCGGTCCGCCACGCCAAGGGCCCACAAACCTCGGTCAGTCGAGCGAGGTCCATGGCAAATGCATCGCGTTCCTCGGGCGAGATCACCACGAGATCACCCCGCCCGAATCCCTCGATCAGCCACAGGGCGACGCGCCCGATCGCCAGCGCCTCGCCCCGCCCCAGATTGAACACGCCCCGCGGCTTCGCCGCGACCACCCGCCACAGCAGGGCTGCGCAATCCTCGACCGCGATGAAATCGCGGTCGACAAAGGGATTGACGTCCAGGGTGATGCGCCCCTCGTCACGAAGCGTCTGAAGCGCGCGGCCGAAGAACGTGTGGCGCCCAGGCTCGAAGCCGAAGACGTTGGAGACCCGCAGGATACTGCAGGCATCGCCCAGGGCGCGGCGCACACGCGCCTCGCTTTCCGCCTTGTTGCGGCCGTAGGTATCGGCGGGCCGCAAGGCATCGTCCTCGCGATAGGCGGCCCCCGTGCCGGGCCCATAGGCCCGGCGCGAACTCACCATCACGAAATGGCAGGGGCGACCGGCGCAGGCCTCGGCGACATGTCCGTCGAAATCCCGCTCGGGCACGTAGATTTCGCCGCGCATCCGGGGATCGAAGGCGAAGTTGATCACGACGTCGAAGGCGCCGAGATCGAATTCGGTCCAGGTGAAGCGGTCCGCCACCGTGATCGCCGCGTCCGCCGGCGCCTGACCAAGAAAGGCCCGGCAGATAAAGCTCGACGGGCTGATGACCAGAATTCTGCTCAAGATATCCCTGCTCGAAATGCCAAGGGCCTGCCAACGCGGGGGACCGCCGGAACGGGCGCCGCAATGAATGCCTCCCGTTATCATGGACGATGGGGGAATGCGAATTTTTCCCGCCCGGCGTCGCCGGATCGGGGACAGAAGAGCCCGGCGGCCTTGACAGGGTTTCCGCACTCGTGCCAATCGATCCTTGCCGGATCGCATGGCCCCGACCCGAGACGGTCCCCTTTCGAGACATGTGGGCAAGATGAAGCGCAGCCGGCTCAATCAATTGAAATTCGACCTCAAGGTGGCTTGGCGCCTGCGCATCCGTCCGACCGTCGTGACGGTCGACGGCTTGCGCCTCTGGTCGGACCGCAAGGTTGTCGGCAAGACCGTGGCCAAGTCGCTCTATCGCGAAGTCCACGAGTGGCCCGAGCGACGGCTGGCCGCCCGCCACCTGCGTCCCGGGGACCGGACCCTGGAGATCGGTGCCGGCATCGGCCTCGTCAGCCTGTTCTGCGCGCGGATCTGCGGCCCCGGCAACCTGCGCAGCTACGAAGCCAATCCGCGCCTCGAACCGATCATCCGGCATAATTTTGAACTGAACGGCATGGTGGCCGACCTGCGCGTCGCTGCGGTGGCGCCGGAAGCGGGTGAGACCACCTTCTATTTCGACGAGGACATCTATGCTTCGGGCATGGTGGACAGCGCCGTCGGACGCGCCAGTACCGTGCATTGCGATGCTTTCCGCGACGTGCTGGCGGAATTCCGGCCCAATGTCCTCGTCATGGCTGTCGAGGGGGCGGAAGTGGACATCCTGCCCGCAGGTGATCTTTCTGGGGTGGAGCGCATCATCCTCGAACTGCACCCGAAGATCGTGGGGCAGGAGCGGATCGATGGATTGATCGCCCATCTCGCCGCCCTTGGCCTGACCGAGCGGGAGAGCATCGGCGATTCGGCGATATTCGCGCGTTAGGACTTCTCCGGGCAAGATGGCGTCGACTCGCCCACCGAAGATGCACCAGGACCATGCCCTGGGGGACAGGGCGGCGCGGGACGTGGACAGCAACCATGGGCTTCGATCACAACACCACCGAATTCGTCCTCCACTGCCGGGACCAGGGTGTCGACTTCGCCGAGACCCTGACCCTCTGTCACCAGAATCCGCGCCTCGGCCGTGACGAACCGGCGGCATCGCTCGACCGGGTGGGGCGGAATGGCATTCCGGTCGACACCCTCCATGCCGATTACGTGGAATCGCTGTTGCGCCATCTCGACGCCGTCCATATCGCTTCCCTCGACGACGCCTGGCCGCGGCAGGCTGAACATGCGCAACTCGAATGGCAGGGCCGGAAAACCGGGGGCAAGGCCCGGCGCATGCCACCCCCGCCGCGGCGCGCGGCGGATGCGCCGGGCATCGAGCCTTCCCTGGAATACGGTCCCAAATTCACCTTCTTCAAGCCCTTCGGGTGACGGTCCCGCCGGGCACAGGATCAGGTCATGAAGAATGTCATCTACTGGGTGGCCGACCGCCGGTTCCTGGCGCTGGCGATCGGCAACGCCCGGCGCGTGGCGCCGACCGTGCGCCCTGGTACCACCCTGCATATCTTCTACGAGGACGAGAACGCCCAGGCCTTCGAGACCGACGGGATCAAGGTCCATGCCAACGCCTTGCGCCCCTTTCTCGGAGACGACCTGCCGGCCTACGGCTGGCCCAGGATTGTCTGGGGCCACCTCTTCGCGCTGCACCAGTTCGATGCGGACGTCGAGCGCGTCCTCTATCTCGATTCCGACGCCTTCCCGACCCGTCCGATAAACGCGATCTTCGATGTCGATCTCGAGGGCAAGGATATCGCGGCCGTCGCCGACGCCGGCTTCATCCACCCCGACCTTGGCTATGCCAAGACCGATTTCGAGGAACACGGGCGCAAGGCGGGGGTCGATTGCGGCCATTATTTCAACGCCGGGATGGTGATGTTCGACCGTGCCGCCGCCGCCCGGATCGACTTCATCAGGGAAGTATCGGATTACATCCGCGTCTATGGCCCGAATGCCACCTACAGCAACCAGGACTTCCTGAACCATCTCTTCCGGGGCCACTGGCAGGAACTGTCACCACGCTGGAACTTCCAGGCGGGCGCCCTGCTCGGCTACGGCTTCGAGCATGTGGTCCGGCCGAACATCATCCATTTCACCGACAGCCACCGGCCATGGCATGGCAAGAGCTTCATCCACGACCCCGTACATGCCCGCCGCGCACTCGCCCTGATCGACAATGAGTTCAGGGCAGAGTTCGGCCTGCGGCCACGGAATGCCTCCGTTCTCGGCGACCTCGGGAAAGACCTCATCGCCGCCCGAAACGGCCTGATGGTGGCGCTTGGCATCCGCTATCGCCGCGTCCAGCGCCAGTGGGACATGTGGCACCAGCGGCGTGACATCTGCTGGGACTATCTCGAAACGGCACTGCGGGACGGCCGCTTCGCCGACGTCCGCCAGGGCATATCGCGCTTCGATGTTTCCACGATCCCCGAAAAGCGCCGGATCGAGCCGCGCTGGCACCGCACCGGCTATACTGTGCCGAGCGCGCTGGAATACGAGCTATGAGATACGGCCTGCCAGACCGCGCCGCAGGTTATCGACGGCGGCGATGCAGCGCGCCAGGGCGAAGCGTTCGGCTACCAGGTCCCGGCCGGCGGCGGCGAGCACGGCGCGGCCGTCCGGGTCCTCGATCAGGGTGAAGAGGGCATCGGCGATGAGATCGGCCGATGGCGGTTCCACCACATGGGCGACCGTCTCGTCGACGATTTCGCGCAGGCCCCCGCGCGCGCTGGCGATCAGGGTGCAGCCCGCCGCCATCGCCTCGATCGCGGTGCGCCCGAAAGGCTCGGGCCAGAGCGACGGCACCACGGCGATCGCCACCCGGCCGAGACGCCCCGGCAGTTCGGCATGAGGCAAGGGACCTTCCACCCGGACCCTCCCGGGAAAATCCCGGGCGAATTCGGCGACCAGGGCCGCCGTCGCCGCGTCCTCGTTGCTCGGATCACCGCGCAGGAACAGGAAGCGCCATTCCGGATGGCGCGACAGCACGCTGCGCCCCGCCTCGATCAGGGGCGCCAGGCCCTTTTCCGGCACCAGCCGGCCGACAAAGGCGACCAGCCGTTCCCGCCCGTCGAGGGGGGCGGCCCAGGCGTCCGGATCGATTCCGTTGTAGAGCACGTGGCAGCGCGGCGCGAAGGCGGGCAGGGCCGCCGCGAAATCCCGGCGCAGGAATTCGCTGACGAAGGCGAAGGCGGCAATGCGCCGCCATTGCCGGCGCTTGAACCAGCGCCGCAGCGCGCCGCGCGGCAGCTTCTGTGCATTGTGACGGATCACCGTCACCGGCACGTCGAGATGGCGGGCCAGCCAGCCGGCCAGATTGACGTCCTGATGGACCTCGACCACGTCGGGCGCGATGGTCCGCAACGCGCGCAGGACATGGCGCGACCACTCCCCCCGCGCCGCCACGCCGACATAGGTGCCGCCATCGGCGAAGGGATCGTCGCATTCGGGCCCGATCACCGTGATGTCCGGAATCGCGCTGTAACGCACCGTATCCCGGGCGTAGAGATCGATCGAGGTGGCGCCTGCCGTGCGATAGCGGCAGAAGGGCGGCAGGACGATGGCGACGCGGAGATCAGCCACGGCCCGCCCCCATGACCCAGCCGGCGTAATCATCGGCGATCGCGGGCAGAAGATGGCGCGCGGCGCAATCCGCATGACCGGCGCGGGCAAGGCTCCCGGCCCGGCCGGCGTCGTCCATCAGGCCTTCGATCGCGGAGGCCAGCGCCGGCGCATCGTCGGGCGGCACCAGAACGCCGGTCTCGCCGTCGCGGATCACCGCGCGGGGGCCCTCGCAGGCGCTGGCGATCACCGGCAGGGACGCCGCCTGCGCC
>JAQVKV010000137.1 GCA_028694545.1 Zavarzinia sp.
GTTGGAGCATCGCCCTTGGCCATCCTGCCGCCGGCGTTTGTCCTTGCTTCGCAAGGGGCGTGCCAAATCGGGGTGTCGCGAAAATATCTTTTCGTTCAATGGTTTGGTGGGGATGTCCGAGGATTGGTCGATTACGTCTTTTCGTAATTCACGAAAAATCGTAATGTTCTGTCACGATTTTTCGTAGTGAGGCGTCATGGCGGATCTGGGCGAACTGAAACATCCCGGCGCTCATGCGGTGCTGGTGCCGCGATCGGAGGGGCCACGCCCCCTGTCCGATGTGGCGCCTTTCGAGTTGACGGCCGCCGTGCTGCGCGCGGCTTTCGAGGGAGATCCGGAGCCGGGGCTGCTCCTCGATCCCTTCGTTGGCCGGGTGCTGCGCCTCAACAAGGCGGCGCTGCGCCTGTTCCGTTTGTCGGAGGCGGCGGCTTCGGGCTGCATGGTGGACCAGCTCTATCCCGGCGCGCGGGGTGTGCTTCATGTCTTCACCGAGGAGGCGATGGACAAGGGCCATGCCTATACCCGCGATCTCACCGTAATAGGGGCGGATGGCAAGCCCCTGCGTCTCGAGCATCGGGCCGTGGCGGTCACCTGCCAGGGTGCCCCCTGCCTCTATGTCGGGATTACTGATCTGGAAGCCCTGCGCCGGCGCACCATCGATGGCGAGGCCAACGAATATCATCGCCGGGGCCTCGATGAATGGCGGCGGGCCGAGCGCTATTTCCGTGAACTGGAGCGGGAGAACCGCCTGATCCTGGCGGCGGCGGGCGAGGGGATCTATGGCGTCAACGCCGACGGCATCACCACGTTCCTCAATCCGGCGGCATCGCGCATGCTGGAATACACGCCGGCGGAACTGGTCGGCAAGGAGATGCATCGCGCCATCCATCACCACAAGGCGGACGGCAGCAACTATCCGGAACACGAATGCCCGATCTACAACGCCTTCCGCCAGGGCACGGTGAAGCGGGTCGACGATGAAGTGTTCTGGACCAAGAGCGGACGGACCATAAGGGTCGAATATACCTCGACCCCGATCGTCGATTCCGGCGCCTATGTGGGCGCCGTCATCATCTTCCGCGACATCACCGAGCGGAAGCGCAACGAGGAGCGGCTGAAGCTCACCCTCGAGGAGAATGCCCGCCTGCGCGAGCGGCTGGAGCGCGAGAACGCCTATCTGCAGGAAGAGATCCGCAGCCATTCCAACCACGCCAACATCAGGGGCCAGTCCGACGCCACCGCCAAGGTGCTGCAGCAGATCGACCTCGTCGCCCCGACCGACGCCAACGTCCTGATCACGGGGGAAAGTGGCACGGGCAAGGAACTGGTGGCCCATGCGATCCATCATGCCTCGCCCCGGCGCGACCGGCCGCTCATTCGCGTCAATTGCGCGGCGATCCCCCGCGACCTGTTCGAGAGCGAATTCTTCGGCCATGCGCGGGGGGCCTTCACGGGGGCGTTGCGCGATCGCGTCGGGCGTTTCGAACTGGCGGACGGTGGTACCATCTTCCTCGACGAGGTCGGCGAGATCCCGCTGGACCTGCAGTCGAAACTGTTGCGCGTACTGCAGGAGCGTCTGGTCGAGCGGGTGGGCGCGGGGCGCAGCCGGCCCATCGACGTGCGCGTGATCGCCGCGACCAATCGAGACCTGAAGCGCGAGGTGGCGGAGGGGCGTTTCCGCGAGGATCTCTATTTCCGCCTGAACGTCTTTCCCGTCGAATGCATGCCCTTGCGCGACCGGCCGTCGGACATTCCAGGGCTGGCGGATCATTTCCTCGACCTGTCCTGCGCGCGGCTGAATATCGCGAAGCCGCGGCTGACCAAGGCGGATGTGGAGGCGCTGAAAGCCTATGCCTGGCCCGGCAATGCGCGGGAACTGCAGAATGTGGTCGAGCGCGCCGCCATCCTCTCGCGCAACGGGGGGCTGCGCTTCGACCTGCCGGGCGTCGCGCCGGTGGCCCACCCCGCGCCGGATCCGCAATCGGCTGCCGAACGTGTGCTGACGGCGGCGGAAATGGCCCGTTTCGAACGTGAGAACATTCGCCGCGCGCTGGAGTCCTGCGGCGGCCGCGTGGCGGGAAAGAATGGGGCCGCCGAGATGCTGGACATGAAGCCCACGACCCTCTATTCCCGCCTCAAGGCGCTGGGCATCTGACCCGGACTCCGGTTAAGTTCTCAATTCGTTCCAATGCAGGGTGCGGCGCGCACCGAGGGGAGAGCCATGGCGGGCAGCGTGAACAAGGTCATTCTGGTGGGCAATCTCGGTCGCGATCCGGAATCCCGCAATCTTCAGGACGGCAGCCCGGTGGTGAATCTCTCCGTCGCGACGTCCGAAACCTGGAAGGACCGCATGAGCGGCGAGCGGCGCGAGCGCACGGAGTGGCACCGCGTCGTCATCTTCAACGAGAATCTGGCCCGCATCGCCCAGCAATATCTGCGCAAGGGCAGCAAGGTCTATGTCGAGGGCGCGCTGCAGACCCGCAAGTGGACGGATCAGCAGGGCCAGGAACGCTTTTCGACCGAAGTGGTGCTGCAGAAGTTCCGCGGTGAACTCACCCTGCTCGACGGCCGGAACGACGCCGGCGGCGGCCCCGGTCCCGATGACGACGTGGGCGGCGATTTCGGCGGCTACGGCGGCGGCCGGTCCGGCGGCGGCAGCCGGGGCGGCAGCGGCAGCGGCGGCCCCAGCGGCGGTGGTCGCGCCGGCGGTGGCCAGGGCGGCGGCTTCGGCGGTGGCCCCGGGCTGGACGACGAAATCCCCTTCTGACCGGGCGGGGCGACAAGGCGGCTCTTCGGGGCCGCCTTTTTTGCGGCGCGGGCAAATTCCCGAAAATTCGGCGCTTTTCCGCGCGCCGGTGAAAAATTTCCAATCAAGTAATGATAATGGAAATATTATCTCTTGTTGTCGACAGCATAAAATCAGAATGCGCTGCGGCAAAAACAAGAGGTGCTGTTTTGTGATGTCGGGTACTGATTATTGGCGGATTTCATATTGATTTGAAGTTCGTCGTAGAATACGCAAGAATTACTGTAATATATTGACAAGGTGGTGGAAAGCGCCTAGGTTTTCTCTGTCGTCATTTGCCCGTTCGGGCGGATACAAGGGGAAATTCGGGCGCCCGCCAGCGCCGTCGTGGCATGTGGAGGAACCCATGCAGGAATTCGGATCGGCCGCCGCACCGGCCTTTGAACCGCAACCTTTCGACCGGATCGCCGTCATCGGCGCGGGGGCCTGGGGCACCGCTCTTGCCCTGACCGCGTATCGCGCCGGACGTACCGTCGCCCTCTGGGCGCGGGAGGAGGCGGTGATCGAACAGGTGGCGCGGGAGCGCCGCAACCCCTTCCTGCCCGCCGCGATCGACATTCCCGAAGACATTCTGGTCTCCAATGACCTGGCTCGTGTCCTCGACGGGGCCGATCTTGTCCTCTTCGTCACCCCGTCCCAGCATCTGCGCGCCATGGTCCGGCGCTGTCGGCCAATGCTCAGCGCCGGCGTGCCGGTGGTGGTCTGCGCCAAGGGCGTCGAGGGGGAGGGCGGCGCCCTGATGAGCGACGTCGTCATGCAGGAATTGCCGGGCCATGACCTCGCGGTCCTGTCCGGTCCGACCTTCGCCGCCGAGGTGGCTCGGGAATTGCCGACGGCGGTGACCATCGCCGCCGCCGCCGAGGACGGCTTTGGCCGCAGCCATCTGGCGGCCCGCGTCGCCGTCAGCCTCGCCACCCTGACCTTCCGGCCCTATCTATCTGACGACGTGGTCGGCGTCGAGGTCGGCGGGGCGGTGAAGAACGTCATCGCGATCGCCTGCGGCATCGCCGAGGGGCGGGGGCTGGGCAGCAATGCCCGGGCCGCCATCATCACTCGCGGCCTGGCTGAACTGACGCGGCTGGCCGTGGCGCTCGGCGCCCGGGCGGACAGTCTCGGCGGCCTCGCCGGGGTCGGCGACCTTGTGCTCACCTGTTCGAGCGAGCAATCGCGCAATTTCTCCTTCGGCAAGGCGCTGGGCGCCGGCGGCAATCCCGACATGGCCGAGGGCGGTCCGGTGGTCGAAGGGGCGGTGAACGCGGCCACCGTCGGCGCGCTGGCGCGCAAGCTCGGCGTTGCCATGCCGATCTGTGCCGGGGTCGAGGCGGTGCTGAACGGCGCCGCGATCGACGAAATCATGGCCAGTCTGATGAGTGGCGACCTGCGCCCCGAGGCGCTGGAAGCGGAGAATGACCTGCGCATTCCCCATCCGGCCGCCACATCCCAGGAACAGGACCACCCGACAGAGGAGGGACGATTGTCCGCATGAGTGATTGGAACTGCGTACTCGCGACCGACCTGGATGGAACCTTTCTCGGCGGCAGCGAGGAACAGCGTGAAAGGCTTTACCGCCATATCGAGGATCGCGACGACCTTCTGCTGATCTTCGTCACCGGCCGGGACATTGGCTTCATCGCCGAACTCGTGGCCCAGCCCGGCATGCCCCGCCCGCGCCTGATCATCGGCGACGTCGGCACATCCATCTATGACGGCGACAGTTTCGAGCCGATCCCCGCCCTGGAGGCCGAAATCGCCGCGCGCTGGGGCGATGCCGGGGCCCGCGTCGTCGAGATGCTGAAGGACGAGCCGGGCCTGACCCTGCAGCCCACGCCCTTCCGTCACCGGGTTTCCTACGATTGCCGGCCGGCGGAGCTGGCGCCGGATCTCGTGGCGCGCGTCGAGGCGGAAGGTTTCGACGGCCTGCTCTCGGCCGGGCGCTTCTTCGACGTGCTGCCGAATGGGATCGCCAAGGGCCCGACCCTGCTGCGCCTCGTCGAGCATTTCGGCCTTGATGCCGAGCGGGTTCTCGTCGCCGGCGACACGATGAACGACCTTTCCCTGTTTGAAACCGGCTTGAAGGGCGTCGCCGTCGGCAATTCCGAACCCGATCTCGTCGCCGCGATCAAGGACAGGCCGCGCGTCTATCGCAGTCCCCAGGAGGGGGCGGGCGGGATCGCGGACGCGCTCGCGCATTTCGAATTCCAGACAAAGGCCGCGTCATGAAGAAATCGAAACTGGCCATCGTCTACCATCGGCAACCCTATGAAGAGGTGGCGGTCGACGGCGGCGTTCATTTCCGTCCGAACAAGAGCCCGAACGGCATCGTTCCGACGCTGAAGAGCCTGTTCAACGGTATCGAGCCGGGCCGGGGCGCCTGGATCGCCTGGAAGATCTACGAGCCGTCGATCGGCGTCGACTTCGAGCGCGTCGTCCACATCCAGGACGACAACGGCGGCTTCACCGTCTCGCGCCTGCCGCTGACCGCCGATCAGGTGGAGAGCTTCTATCACGTCACCTCGAAGGAGGCGCTGTGGCCGATCCTGCATTCGTTCCCGCAGGCATTCCAATACGACAATGTCGACTGGGAGACCTTCCGCGAGGTGAATCGGCTGTTCGCCGAGGCCACGGCGGAACAGCTCGACGACGACGGCATCGCCTGGATCCACGATTATAATCTTTGGCTGGTGCCGGGCTATCTGCGCGCCCTGAAGCCGGATGCGAAGATCGCGTTCTTCCACCACACGCCCTTTCCGGCGGCGGACATCTTCAACATCCTGCCGTGGCGGGAAGAGATCATGCGCAGCCTGCTCGCCTGCGACCAGGTGGGGTTCCACATCCCGCGCTACACGAAGAATTTCGCCGAGGCCGCCCGTGCCCTGACCGGCGCCGCGATCGACCAGAGCGCCATCGTCGACGATTCCCTCTCGCCCACGGGCAAGGCCCTGTCCGAGCCGGAGGTGCCGACCTGCCTCGTTCTCGGCGATCACTTCATCCACCTGAGCACGGCGCCCGTCGGCACCGATCCGAACGGCATCCAGCGTGTTCTCGAAACCCCGGAGAGCGAGGAACTGCAGCGCCAGCTCGTCGCCGAGATGGGCGGGCGGCGCCTGATGGTCGCGGTCGGGCGCACCGACTATACCAAGGGCATGATCGAAAGCCTGCTCGCCTTCGAGCGCTTGCTGGAGCGCCGGCCCGAGCAGATCGGCGAGATCAAGCTGCTGGTCACCTCGGTCCGCGCGGCTTCCACCATGACGGTCTACGAGACGACCCAGCGCGAGATCGAGGGGCTGGTCGGACGCATCAACGGGCGCTTCTCGCGCCTCGAATGGACGCCCGTGGTGCTGTTCTCCCAAGCTATTCCGTTCGAGCGCCTGCTGGCGCATTACCGGGTCGCGGACATCTGTCTGACCACGCCCTTGCGTGATGGCCTCAACCTCGTTGCCAAGGAATATATCGCCGCCAATTTCGGGCGCACCGGCGTCCTCGTGCTGTCGGAATTCGCCGGCTGCGCGGTCGAGCTCTCCGACGCCCTGCTTCTCAACCCCTATTCCCACAAGTCGATGGACCGGGCGCTCGACCAGGCGCTCGACATGTCGGTCGAGGAGGCGAGGGGGCGCATGGCGAAGATGAACAAGGTGGTGCGCGACTACGACGTGAACCGCTGGGGCGAGCAGATCCGGCGCGAATTCGCCCGTCTGCGCCGGCCAGCGCCGAAGCCCCGCGCGCTGGCCTAGCCGAACAGTCCGCTGCCCTTCAGGCCGTCGAAGACGAAC
>JAQVKV010000138.1 GCA_028694545.1 Zavarzinia sp.
AGATGTGGCTGATGGTGGTCGCCATCGCCGGCCTTTCCTTCGTCGGCTATGTCGCGATCCGGCTGGGCGGGGCCCGGCGCGGCGTGCTCTTCGCCGGTATCTTCGGCGGTCTCGTGTCCTCGACGGCGACCAGTCTCGCGCTCTCGCGCATGGCCCGGAACAACGCCGCCATCGCGCCGGCCGCCGCCGCCGGCGTTGTCGCCGCCTGGGTGGTGATGTGCGCCCGTGTCGCGCTGGTCGTCCACGTCCTCGACACCGACCTCGGGTTTGCCCTGTTGCCCGCGATCGGCGCCATGGCGGGGGTCGGCGTCCTGTTGACCCTGTGGTTCCTGCGCCTGCGCCAACAGGGCGACGCCGACGCCGCGGGCATCCCCCAGAACCCCTTCGAGATCGGCAATGCGCTGCGCTTCGCCCTCCTGCTCGGCGTCATCATGCTGGCGAGCCGCTGGGTGGAGACACGCTTCGGCGCCACCGGCCTCGAGGTCCTGGCGGTAATCTCGGGCATGGCCGATGTCGATGCCATCACCCTTTCGGTCGCCAGCGGCAGTACCGGCGCCGGGATCGGCGTCGACGCGGCGGCACGGGTGATCGTGCTGGCGGCCGTCACCAACAATCTGGTGAAGGGCGGCCTGGGCGCCTTCGCGGGCGGGCGGGCCATGGCGACCCGCCTCGTCCCCGCCGCCCTGCTGATGGCGGGGGCGGCGGCGGTCGCGAGCTACGTCTGATCTTAATGCGCGAAGAGGACGGGGACCGGCGCGCCGTCCAGGATTTCCTGGGTCAGGCCGCCGAGGAGATACTCCCGCACCCGACTGTGGGTATAGGCGCCCATGACGATCAGATCGCCGCCGCGCTCGATCACCCGGTCGAAGAGCGCCTTCGACAGGAGATAACCTTCGGTTGCGACGTCCGACGTGCGCGCATCGACGCCATGGCCGGCCAGATAGGCCGCGACCCGGGCAAGCCCGGCAGCATCGACCGCATGATCGAAGGTGACGACGTCCACGGCTTCTGCCTGCTTCAGCACCGGCAGCGCGGCGGACAGGGCGCGCGTCGCCTCGAGACTGCCGTTCCAGGCGACGACGATACGCTTGGGCGCCGTCGCCGCTACCGGCGTGTCCTCGATGCCGGGCACCATCATCACCGGGTGGCCGCTGGACCACAGGGCGCCGGACAGGCTGTCCGCCTCCCCGCGCGAGACGGCGGCGGGGGTCCGGGCGATCACCGTCGCGTCGGCGAGGCGGGCCCTTGCGCCGACCAGGCGCTCCGGCGCGCCGACCACCGTGTCAAAGACGACGGAGAGACCGCGCTGGCGCGTGCGCGGGACATCGGCCATGCCGACCTCCACGAGGATGTCGTCCACCATCTTGCGGATCTCGCCCTTGAGCTCCTCGGCCGCCTGCTGGGCCTGGGCGATCAGGTCGGGCGCGAAGGCGACGCCGGACAGGCCGTCGAAAACCGGCGGCAGGGTCAGCGCTGGATCGACCTGCGGATGGAAAACCTCGACATGGGCATCCCAGTCGCGGGCAAGGCCGAGCGCGTGACGAAGGGCAAAACGGGCAGTCTTGGGCCGTTCGACCGGCACCAGAAGGGTCTTGTAGGACATAATCCGACCTCTATTGGGCGACTGAACACGCCGCCGCCGAAGGAATATCAGAGTCGGGGGCGCTTGCCCTCGATGGTCACTGCACGATGACCGACCATGACGCGCCCGGCTTCATGCCAGGCGTGGTCGGACAGCAGGGCCGTCAACCATGCCGAATCATCCGGCACGGCGAATACGATTTCAGCACAATCCTGCGCCCGGGCAACCGCGCGCATGGCATCCGCGAGCGCAAGCGCCGCACGCTCGGGGAACAGCAGTTCGAGGACGCCGAGGGCATGGACGACCAGTTCACGCCCCCCGGAGATGGCGGGCACCAGACTGTAGGCGGCAAGGCCACGGATATAGCCTTCACGCTCCGCGACGATCAGGCCACTGCCCGCATCCGCCGCGAATCGTGCCGCCGTCGCCCGCCAGGTGGCGAGATCCGGCGCACCCAGACAGGCCTGGGCGAGCGGAAATGCCGCATCCACCCGTGCTGCCTTTAGTGGTGACACCTGATATGCCGTGCCCATCTGGGACCTCTCCCTGTCGTGTCCAAAACGCTATCCGGCAGGGCTTTTCCACGCCTTGAGGTGGATCAAGCGATAGTGTCGAACGCCATGGCGGTACTGCGCTCGTCGATTCCGGCAATCTCGACCAGCGCGTCGAGGTCGAGGATCTCGACGCCGTGATTGCCCTTCAGCGCGATGACCCTCTCGGTCTTGAGCTGGGTGAAGCTGCGGCTGACGGTTTCGGTGGTCAGGCCCAGATAGTCGGCGATGTCGCCCCGGGTCATCGGCAAGTCGACCGGATTGCCCGGCCGCCCACGCCGCACCGCCCGGTCCGACAGGGTGAGCAGGAACGAGGCGATACGCTCCCGCGCCGTCTTGCGGCCGAGCAGCACCATCTGGTCCTGCGCCGCCATCAGTTCATTCATGGCGAGGCCGAGCATCTGGCGCTCGATCTTGGGCAATTCGTTGAACAGGCCGCGCAACTGCGGGCGCTGGAAGCGGCAGAAGGTGACCGGCGTGATCGCCGTCGCGCTGTAGGCATAGGTGCCGCCCCGCGACAGGCCGAGAAAATCGCCCGCCATCATGAAGCCGGTGATCTGGCAGCGCCCGTCCGACAGCAGCTTGAAGACCTTGACCGTGCCGGAGGTCAGGTTGAACAGATCGTCCGCCGCCGCCCCCTCCTCGATGAAGGTACCGCCGGCCTCGACGGTCTGATGGGACATGATGGCGGCGAGGCGGGCCAGCTCCTCGGGCTCGAGGGCATTGCACATGTTGAAGGCGCGCGCCTCGCAGAGGTCGCAGGTGTGGGAATCCGGGTGCAGGCGCCGATTGGCCGCAACCTTGCAATTCCCCGAATCCTGGACCCGTTCGCGCATTTCCATCCATGCCCCGATAACAATCCGATGCTAGAAGTCCAGAGACCGGGTCAACAATCCTTGACCTGAATCAATGCGAGCCGTCTTCGGCGGGGGTAGCGGCATTGCAATTGGAACAGACCGAAACCATCGCCTTCCTCGAAGCCGGGGAACCCCACGGTATCCCGGGCCGACGTATCGACACGTCCTGCGCCCATGTCTTCCTGTCGGGCGATTTCGCCTACAAGATCAAGCGGGCGGTGAACCTCGGCTATCTCGATTTCTCGACACGGGCCGCGCGCGAGGCGGCCTGTGCCGCCGAACTGCGCCTGAACCGGCTCACAGCCCCCGATCTCTATCTGCGCGTCGCCCATGTCACCCGGGCGGCGGATGGTACTCTCGCCCTCGATGGCGCTGGTGAGGCGATCGAGCCCGTCATCGTCATGCGCCGCTTTCCGGACGACGCCCTCGGCACCGAGGCCCTGGCGGCGGGACGGATCGATGCCGACATGATCGCCGATCTCGGCCGCAGGCTGGCCCTCTTCCATGCCGAATGCCCGGTACCGGTGCTTGGACCCAAACCAGCCTCGCGCCTTCTGGAATCCTGTCTGGCGCCGATCCGCCTGCTGGACAAATTCCTGCCCCGCGCACGGATCGAGACGCTGATCGAAAGGCTGGAAGCCGGTTTCGCCGTCGCAGACGCGCTGGTCGCGGAACGGGCACCGAGCGGCTGGTGGCGGCGCCTGCATGGCGATCTCCACCTCGGCAATATCTGTCTCGTCGACGGCCGGCTGGTGCCATTCGACGCCCTCGAATTCGACGATGCGCTCGCGACCGGGGACCGGCTCTACGACCTCGCCTTTCTGATCATGGATCTGCGCCGGCTGGGCCGAGCCGACCTCGCCCTTGCCCTTTACGAGGCCTATGGCGACCACGGGCCCGGGGCCATGCGCCTGTTGCCCGTCTTCGTCGCCCTGCGCGCCATGATCCGCGCCTTCGTCGCCCATGCCGCCTGGAAGCGGGGCGAAGTACCGCCCGTCGCGGCAATCGAAGCCTATGTCCTTGCGGCGGAACAGGCGCTGACCCCGGCCCCGGCGCGCCTGATCGCCGTGGGCGGCCTGTCGGGCAGCGGCAAGTCGACGCTTGCCCGGGCGCTCGCTCCCGGGATCGTCCCCCTGCCCGGCGCGCTGCACCTCCGGACCGACGTGATCCGCAAGCGCCTGCACGGCATCTCCGAGACCGAGGCCCTGCCACCCGCGGCCTATACCCCCGCCGAAAGCGCCCGCGTCTACGCCGCGCTGATGGACGCGGCCAGGGCCGGCCTCGCCGAGGGGCGGAGCGTAATCGTCGATGCCGTCTTCGCGAAACCGGGGGAGCGCGCCGCCGCCGCCGCCCTGTGGCCGAACTTCACCGGCCTGTGGCTGGACGTCGCTCTCGAAACCCGGCAGTCGCGCATCGAGGGCCGACGTAACGATGCTTCCGACGCGACGACCACCGTCGCCGCCCGGCAAGAGAACTACGACCTCGGCCCGATCGACTGGCACCGGCTGCGGGCGGGTGGCGACCTTCGCGATCTGGTCGCCACGGCAACCGGCCTGCTGGCCTAAGGCACCAGTACCGCAGCCCCCTGCAGCCGGCCGCTGCGCAGATCCCCCAGCGCTTCGTTCGCCCGGTCGAGATGATAGGCCACGCTGGCGGCATGAAGCGGAATTTCGGCGGCCAGCGCCATGAAGGCCTCGCCATCGGCCCTGGTCAGGTTGGCGACCGAGCGCAGGACCCTCTCGTGCCACAGCAGTTCATAGGGAAAGGCCGGGATCTCGCTCATGTGGATGCCGCCGCAGACGACGGTGCCACCCTTGTCGACCTGCGATAGGGCGAGCGGCACAAGGTCGCCGACCGGCGCGAAGATGAGAGCGGCGTCGAGCACCACGGGCGGTGCCTCATCCGAACCGCCGGCCCAGACCGCGCCGAGCGAGCGGGCGAAGTCCTGCGCGGCGATGTCGCCCGGCCGGGTGAAGGCATGGACCGCCTGGCCCCTGGCAACCGCGATCTGCGCGATCAGATGGGCCGCGGCCCCGAAACCATAGATGCCGAGGGTCTTCGCCGGCCCTGCCATCGCCCAGGTGCGATAGCCGATCAGTCCGGCGCAGAGCAACGGGGCGGCGGCAAGATCGTCGTAACGATCGGGAATAGGCAGTACGAAATCCGCCTTGGCCACCGCCTCCTCGGCATAGCCGCCATCGACGGTGCAGCCGGTGAACTGCGCATCGACGCAGAGGTTTTCCTGCCCGCGCCGGCAGTAGGCGCACTCGCCGCAAGCCCAGGAAAGCCACGGCACGCCGACCCGGTCGCCGATGCGCCAGCGCGTGACCCCCGCGCCGCATTCGATCACCCGCCCCACGATTTCGTGGCCCGGCACTACCGAAACCGCCCGACTCGGCAGCTCGCCATCGACGAGATGAAGATCGGTCCGGCACACGCCGCAGGCCGCCACCTTCAACCGGATCTCGCCGGCGCCAAGCGGCTGAGACGCGCGCTCGCACCGGATCAGCGGACGGCCAACCCGTTCCGAAACCATTGCCCGAAAGGCCATTATGTGTCGCCCCGTTTACACCCGCCTAAATCTTTACCGCCTGGACTTGCGTCGCAACCACCAATTCCCGGGGGGAGAGCCGCGTTCTCGGCCCCTTGCGAAACGGAGCCCGGCGACAGCATGATCCTGCGTTCGTCCCTGCAATCGGATCAGCGGAAAATGGGCAACATGGTCGCCGGCATTGCCACGTCGCGCATCGAAACGGTCAAGCAGCGGGAAACGGCCCGTTTCGTCGCTGGCAATCCGCGCTCGCGGAGCCTCGCCGCCGAGGCGCAGGCGCATTTCCCCGACGGTGTGCCCATGCACTGGATGACCGACTGGGGCACGCCCTTCCCCCTCTTCGTCGCGGAGGCACGGGCGGCGCGGCTGGTGGATGTGGATGGCCACACCTATCACGACTTCTGCCTGGGCGACACCGGCTCGATGTTCGGCCATTCGCCCGACCCCATCCTGAGGGTCCTGGCGGAGCAGGGCGGCTATGGTCTGACCTACATGCTGCCGACGGCGGACGTCCCCGTGATCGGCCGCTTGCTGGCCGAACGCTTCGGCCTGCCGCAATGGCAGGTGGCGGCGACCGCGACCGACGCCAACCGCTTCGCCCTGCGCTGGGCCCGCGCCATCACCGGGCGGCCGAAAATACTGGTCTTCAACGGCTGCTACCACGGCACGGTGGACGAAACCTTCGTGCGCCTGAAGGATGGGCGCGCCGTGCATCGCCCCGGCCTGCTCGGCCAGGCCACGGACTTGACGATGGGTACCCGCGTCGTCGAGTTCAACGACCTGCCAGCGCTGGAACAGGCGCTTTCCGCGCGCGACGTCGCCTGCGTCATCACCGAACCCGCGCTGACCAATATCGGCATGGTCCTGCCGGCACCCGGCTTTCTCGACGCCGTCCAGGCGGCCTGCCGGGCGACCGGCACCCTGCTGCTGATCGACGAGACCCATACGATCTCGACCGGGCCGGGCGGCTGGACGCGGGCCCATGGCCTGAAGCCGGATTTCTTCGTCGTCGGCAA
>JAQVKV010000139.1 GCA_028694545.1 Zavarzinia sp.
CGGCGCCGATCGCCGTGGTCGCCCAGCTGTTGGAGCCGAGGACGACGGGGGCGGCGGCGGTCGAGACGGCGGCGACGGCGAGGATGCCGTCCACCTCGCGTTCCAGCGCCTTCACGTCTGCCAGCTTGAAGGGGGCGGCGGCCTGTGGCGGGCCGCCCTTACCGGCATTGCCCGGCGCCACCACGATCAGGTTGCGGCCAAGGCTGGAAATCTGGTCGGTGATCGAGGCGGTCGCCCCTTGCCCCAGGGTGACGAGGGCGATCACGGCGGCGATGCCGATGACGATACCGAGCGTGGTCAGGACCGAACGCATGAGGTTGCGCCGCAATTCCAGCAAGGCCATGCGCAGGGTGGCGGTCAGCGGCATCATGGGCGCGCCTCGTCCGAAACGATATGGCCGTCCTTGAAACGCACCTCGCGCTTGGCGAAGGCGGCCATGTCCGGTTCGTGGGTGACCATGACGACGGTGATGCCGTGGCGCGAGTTGAGGTCGACGAGAAGCTCCATGATCTCGCGGCTACGCTCGCTGTCGAGATTGCCGGTGGGTTCGTCCGCCAGAAGCAGTTCGGGTTCGGTCACGATGGCGCGTGCGATGGCGACGCGCTGCTGCTGCCCGCCGGACAATTCCGCCTGCGTATGGCCCTCGCGACCGGCAAGCCCCACGCGGGCCAGGGCTTCCATCGACCGTTCCCGGCGCTCGGAAGCCTTCACCCCGCGATAGACCAGCGGCAGTTCGACATTCTCGATCGCCGAGGTGCGCTTCAGCAGGTTGAAGCCCTGGAACACGAAGCCGAGGTGATGGCGCCGCAACAGGGCGCGGCCGTTGCGGTCCAGCGTCGTCACTTCCGTGTCGCCGAAGCGATAGGTGCCGTCGCTAGGCGTATCCAGGCAGCCGATGATATTCATCGTGGTCGATTTGCCCGAACCGCTCGGCCCCATGACGGCGACGAATTCGCCGGCCTTGATCGCAAGGTCGATCCCGGCGAGCGCCACCACCTCGGCCTCGCCCGCGCCATAGACCTTGCGAATGCCCTTGAGTTCGATCAGCGCCATGGCGTCAGCGGGTCGCCGCGCGCTGGATGTCGGTGATGACGGCGGCGCCGGCGGCAAGGCCGGGACCCGTCGCCTCGGTCATGCGGCCGTCGGTCAGGCCGATCTTCACGACGATCGGCGTGGGCGTGCCCGAATCGTCGAGCCACAGGCGCCCCTCGTCCGGGGCGAGCGTCGGCAGGTCTACGCTCGCGACATCCGGCGGCGTGAAGCGCAGGGCGCCGTTCGGCACCAGCAGCACATTCTCGCGCACGGCGCCGATCACATCCGCCGTCGCGGTCATGCCCGGACGCAGCAGCAATTCGGGGTTGTCCACCCGCGCCAGCACTTCGTAAGTGACGACGCCCTGCTCGTCCTTGGGGGCGAGGCGGACCGAGGTCACTTCGGCATCGAAGCGTTTGGTCGGATAGGCGTCGACGGTGAAGGTCGCCTTCTGGCCGGTGGCGACATGGCCGATGTCCGCCTCGTCCACGTCGAGGTTCAGTTCCATCGCCGTCAGGTCGCGCGCCACGGTGAAGAGCACGGGGGTCTGCAGGCTGGCGACGATGGTTTGGCCCAGCTCGATCGAGCGGGCGATGACGACACCGTCGACCGGCGAGCGGATCGTCGCCTTGTCGAGGGTTGAACGGTCGGAGGACAGCACCGCTTCCGCCACCTTGACCCCGGCTTGCGCCGATTGCAGGGCGGCCTTCGCGCGTGCCAGTTCAGCGAGGTCCTTGTCCCTGGCGGAGGCCGAGGCATAGCGGTTGTCGGCCAGTTCGCTGGTGCGTTTCGCCGTCACTTCCGCCAGGCGCAGCGCGGCTTCGGCCTCGGCGACCGCGGCCTGCGCCGAGAGCAGATTGGCTTCCGACTGCGCCACCTTGGCTTCGAGCGAGGTCGTATCCAGCCGGGCCAGCACCTGGCCCTGCTTCACCTGGTCGTTGTAGTCGGCCAGGAGTTCGGCGACCCGGCCGGTGATCTCGGCGCCGACGTCGACCTGGTCGACGGGCTGGACGCTGCCGGTCGCGCTCACGGTCACGGTCAGGGTCCCGGCGGCGAGCGTATGGGTCTTGAAGTCGACCCCCGAACCGCCGCGCAGCCAGAACAGGGCCCCGATCACGATGACGACGACGATGCCGCCGATCCAGATCCAGCGCTTGCGGTAGAAGGGCTGGCGGGTCGCGTTCTCACTCATCGGGCAGCGGGCTCCGTTTCGGTCCATCGGCGGGTTTGACAGAGATGGGGCGTAAATCGCGATCGGACAAGCTGATTTACAAATTGATACATTGAGCGAAAGGACGCAGGGCCGGCGCCCCTTGCGAATCTGTACTGTTTGGTAAAATATGTACCTATCGGTACAGATCGAGGAGCTGCCATGTCCCCCCGTCCCCCTCTGCCGCCCTTTACCGCCGAGACTGCCGCGCAGAAGGCGCGCATGGCGGAAGACGCCTGGAACAGCCGCGACCCCGAGCGCGTGGCGCTGGCTTATACGCCGGACAGCGTCTGGCGCAACCGGGCGGAATTCGTCACCGGCCGGGACGAAATCACCGTCTTCCTGCGCCGCAAATGGGCGCGCGAGATCGAATACCGCCTGATCAAGGAAGTCTGGGCCCATGCGGCGAACCGCATCGCCGTGCGCTTCGCCTATGAATGGCGGGATGATTCGGGGCAGTGGTTCCGGTCCTACGGCAACGAGAACTGGGAATTCGACGACAAGGGCCTGATGCGCCGGCGCATCGCCAGCATCAACGATCTGCCGATCGCGGAGGGGGCGCGCAAATTCCACTGGCCCTTGGGCCGCCGCCCGGACGATCATCCGGGACTTTCGGCACTCGGTCTCTAGGGGGGTCATGGCGAAGCAGGTATCGGAACGGGCGGACGTGCTGCCCTTGCTCGGTGAAGTCTTTCGCGAGCACGGCTACGAAGGCGCCAGTCTTGCCCGCATCACGGCGGCGACAGGGCTCGGCAAGGGCAGCCTCTATCACTTCTTCCCGGGGGGGAAGGAGGAGATGGCGGCGGCCGTGCTGGCCGAGATCGACGGCTGGTTCGAGCGCGAGATCTATGCCCCCTTGCGCGACGGTGCCGATCCCGCCGCCGCGATCGATCACATGTTCGCCGCCTGCGATGCCTATTTCCGCTCCGGAAGGCGGGTCTGCCTGGTCGGCGCCTTCGCGCTCGCCGACACGCGGGATCGGTTCGCGGTGGCCCTCCGGGATTATTTCGCGGCTTGGGTCGCGGCGCTGGCGGCGGCATTGCAGCGTCTCGGCCGGACGGAAATCGATGCCCATGCGGCGGCGGAGGCGGTGGTGGGCGCGGTCCAGGGGGCGATCGTGCTGGCGCGGGCGCTGGGCGATACGGCGGTCTTCACCCGTCTCCTCGGAGAAGCGCGGGCCGCCGTGACGGCCCTTGTGTGACGGATCCGGGCCGGGGCTGATCAGACCGCCTTCTCGCGCCTCGCGGTTTCGGCGGCGTGGCGCTTCGCGGCATGGGCCGTGGTCCGGGTCGCCGCCAGGAAGCTGTCGTTGGCCGCCGTGTCCCCGGTGCTGATCGCCGCGTCGCTATAGGCCAGCCGGTCCGGGTCACGGCGGGCCTGCCGCATCATCCACCGCAACCGGCCATAGGTGGACCACATGCGCGCGGTGCCCCGCAGCGATTTCCAGATGTAGCGCGGGTAGAAGACGAACACGCTTTCAAGGGGCAGGCCATGGCGGCGCTGGCGCCGGCGGTGAACGCGGATGATGCCCGATTCCTGCATCGCCACCCCTTCCGACAGCACGCTCTCGCGGTAGCCGAGCAGGCGATGCACCAGCATGTTCGGCCGGTGGATGCGCAAGGCGATCTGCCGCTTCATGATCCGTTTCAGATGATCGAAGCTGTAGAAGCTGCGATGCGCCGAGATGAAGGCGTCTTCCCATTCCGCGTCGCTCATGCGCGGGTGGTGGGTGACCCGGTGGTTCAGGTCGTATTTCGCCATGTCCGGGTCCATCCAGGCCCCGGCCTGCAGCAGCCGCTTGTGGTCCTCGCAACCCGGCAGGGGTGTCAGGTAGTTCAGGTACAGGCAGTCGATCGGCAACTGCGCCTTGATCACCTCGATGTCGCGGATGATCGATTCCCTGGTGTCGTTGGGGAAGCCGACGATGTAGCCGCAGGTGATGATCACCGGATGCTTCTTCCAGGCGAGGAACATGTCCCGGTAATCCTCGACCCGGTTCTGGCGCTTCTTCGAGCTTTCGAGACTGTCGGCGTTGATATTCTCGAGGCCGATGAAGATCTGGTCGGTGCCAGCGGCCACGCATTTCTCGATGAAGTTCGGCACCTTGTGGGCGAGTGTGTCGACCTGGATGACGAGATGCAGCTTGATCCCCTCGGCGCGCAGCGCGATCAGCCGGTCGAGAAAGCTTTCCCAGGCCTTGTTGCGGGCGAAATTGTCGTCCGACAGGAAGAAGCCTGTAATGCCGGCGGTCACATTCCGGCGCACGATCGCCTCGAGATCGTCGGCGGTGCGGAAACGGCTCTTGCGGCCCTGGACGTTGATGATGGTGCAGAAGGAGCACTCGAACGGGCAGCCTCGGCCGAGATCGGCGGTGGCATAGCCGTAGATCATGCGCCGCAATTCCGTCAGGTCGGTCAGCGGCAGGGGCGCGCCGGCCAGATTGGGCTGGTCGTTCACATAGTTGTAGAGCGGCGCGAGCGTGCCGGCATAGCCGTCCTGGATCACCTGGTCGATGCGCCCGTCCTCCGCCTCACCGGCGAAGAGTGAGATGCCGAGCGCCTGCGCCTCGACGATGTCGGGCGGCATCTCGTCGAGCATGGCCAGAATGCCGGAAACATGGAAACCGCCGATGCAGACCGGCACGCCGGCCACCCGGAACACGCGGGCAAGATCGACGGCGCGGGGGAACATGTTGCTCTGCACCCCGACCATGAAGACGAGGAGACGCGAGCCCGCCTTGCGGGCGCGGCGCAGGATCGCCCGCGGATCGACCTTGGTGTTGGTCTCGTCCATCCAGTGGTAGCGGATCTCGACATCGGGTCCGAGCACCTTGCGGTCCACCGCGTCCTGCACGATGCCGGCGACACAGGCCATCGAATTGGACGGCACGATCGAGCGCCACCATTGCACGGGATAGCCGTCGTCGTCGTAGCGGGTCGGCTTGATCAGGTAGATGTCGAGCGGCGCCATCGGATCACGCGAATGTCGTTGGAAAAAACGGATAACGAATAGACCGGACGAAACAGGATATGTGCGGGCAAAGACTATCGTCGATCGGGCGTGCACCGCAAAGGGAAACGCCCGCCCCCTTTCGGAGACGGGCGCTTTCCCGGATCGCGGAAGTGGCGCTTACGCCAACTTCTTCTGCAGATTGGTGTCGAGGGCTTCGAGGAAGGCCTCGGTGGTCAGCCAGGGCTGCTCCTTGCTGATCAGGATGGCGAGATCCTTGGTCATCTGGCCGGCCTCGACGGTCTCGACGCAGACTTCCTCGAGGCTCTTGGCGAAATGGGCCAGGTCGTCGTTGCCGTCCAGCTTGGCGCGGTGCTTCAGGCCGCCGGTCCAGGCGAAGATCGAGGCGATCGGGTTGGTCGAGGTCGCCTTGCCCTTCTGGTGCTCGCGGTAGTGGCGGGTGACGGTGCCATGCGCCGCTTCCGCTTCCACCACCTGGCCGTCCGGCGTCATCAGGACCGAGGTCATGAGGCCGAGCGAGCCGAAGCCCTGCGCCACGGTATCGGACTGCACGTCACCGTCGTAGTTCTTGCAGGCCCAGATGTAGCCGCCTTCCCACTTCAGCGCGGAGGCCACCATGTCGTCGATCAGGCGGTGTTCGTAGGTGATGCCGGCTTCGTCGAACTTGGCCTTGAATTCGGTCTGGTAGACTTCCTCGAAGATGTCCTTGAAGCGGCCGTCATAGGCCTTGAGGATCGTGTTCTTCGTGGAGAGGTAGACCGGCCACTTGCGCAGCAGGCCATAGTTCATCGAGGCGCGGGCGAAGTCGCGGATCGAATCGTCGAGGTTGTACATCGCCATGGTGACGCCCGCGCCCGGGAAGTCGAACACGTCGTGCTCGATCACGGTGCCGTCCTCGCCGACGAACTTGATGGTCAGCTTGCCCTTGCCCGGCACCTTGAAGTCGGTCGCGCGGTACTGGTCGCCGAAGGCGTGACGGCCGACGACGATCGGCTTGGTCCAGCCCGGCACGAGGCGCGGCACGTTCTTGCAGATGATCGGCTCGCGGAAGATCACGCCGCCGAGGATGTTGCGGATCGTGCCGTTCGGCGACTTCCACATCTTCTTCAGCTTGAATTCCTCGACGCGGGCTTCATCGGGGGTAATGGTCGCGCATTTGATGCCGACGCCGACCGCCTTGATGGCGTTCGCGGAATCGATCGTCACCTGGTCGTTGGTGGCGTCGCGATGCTCGATCCCCAGGTCGAAATACTGGATCGGGAGGTCGAGGTAGGGAAGGATCAGCTTGTTCTTGATGAAGGCCCAGATGATCC
>JAQVKV010000140.1 GCA_028694545.1 Zavarzinia sp.
GGCCGCCGCCATCGAACTGCTGGCCGAGATCGGCGCCGGCGGCGAGGCGGCGGACCAGGTCGTCGACCGCTATTTCCGGGCAAGGCGTTATGCCGGCAAGCAGGACCGGGCCGCCATCGCCGGCCTTGTCTGGTATGGCGTGCGCCGTTCGGGTTCCATCGCCTGGCTGACCGGGGCCGAGGGGCCGCGCGTTCCCGCCATGGCCGCCGTCGTGCTGACCGGCATGGCGGATGCGGCGACCATCGACGAATGGTGCAATGGCGAGGGGCATGCGCCAGCCCCCTTGAGCGAGGGCGAGCGCGCGGGCCTCGCCGCCCTGTTGGCGCCGCGCGAGGTGCCGGCCTGGGTCGCCGGCGATTACCCGGAAGCCCTCCACCCCCTGCTGCTGCGCCGCTTTGGCCCGCGCCTGCCGGCGGTCATGGCGGCCATGGCGACGCGCGCGCCGCTCGATCTTCGCGTGAACACGCTGAAGGCGGATCGGCCGGAGGCGCTGGCCGAACTCGCCGGTCTCGGCCTGCCGGTCGAGACCTGCGCCCTGTCGCCCGTCGGCATGAGGGTCGCCGGGCGGGAGCGGCTGGGCAAGCTCGCCCCCTTCATGGAAGGCCGGATCGAGGTTCAGGACGAAGGCTCGCAACTCGTCGCCCTTGCCTGTGGTGCGCGGCCGGGCATGGCGGTCGCCGATTATTGCGCCGGCGCCGGCGGCAAGACCTTGGCGCTCGCCGCCGACATGAAGGGTGAGGGGCGGTTGCTGGCCCTCGATGTCGAGGACCGGCGCCTGCGCCGCATGGTGCCGCGCCTGGAACGGGCCGGGATCGACGGTTTCGTCGAACCGGCCGCGATCGATGATGCGCTGCTGGCGCGGGAAGCGGGGCGCTTCGATGTCGTCCTCGTCGACGCGCCGTGCAGCCTGTCGGGGACCTGGCGGCGCAGTCCCGCCGCGCGCTGGTCGGCCGATCCGCTACGAGTAGCCGAACTCGCGGCCTTGCAGGGCCGTATTCTCGAGGCCGCCGCCGGTCTGGTGAAGCCGGGCGGGCGGCTGGTCTATGCCACCTGTTCGGTCTTCATCGAGGAAGATGAGGATGTGGTCGAGGCTTTCCTGGCCCGGCACGGCGATTTCGCGCCCGTCGATCATGAGGGCCTGATCCCCGGCGTCGGCGGAGGCCCCTTCGGCATCGCGCTGGATCCGGCGGGGCAGGGGACCGACGGTTTCTTCGTCGCGGCCCTCGTCCGCACGGCCTGATCAGCGCTTGCTGCCCTTTTCACGGGACTCGATGTAACGGCGCAGTTCCTGCGCGTTGGCGATGTGGTTCAGCTTCTTCCAGTAGCCGGCGCTGCCCGAGATCCCGACATCCACGCCGACGCCGGTGCTGATATAGGTGAAGCCGGCCTGGTTCGATTGCGTCACGAGCTTCAGCTTCTCCGTGCTCGCCCCGAAGAAGTGGCAGAGGGTGGCGCCCTTGATGGCCGCGGCGCCGATGATCAGGCCCGGGCCCTCGAAGGAATCGATATCCATGAAGCCCGGCGGGAAAGTGTAGTCGGTATAGCCGGAATCCGCCGAAACCGAGCCGGGCAGGGCACTGAAGCCGAGACTGGGACCGAGGAACTCGTAGAAGGCGCTGCGCCCCGAGCGCGGATTGCGCACCTCGATGAAGGCGTTCTGCACGCCCGCCACCACGACGTCGACCGACAGGGACAGATGCATGCGGAACTGCAGCGTGCCCGAGGCCCATTGCCCGGGGCGGGCCATGTTCACGATCACCGGCGGCAGGGAGACGCTGCGATCGGGCGTCACCCCCGGGGTCACGTCCAGAATGTCGACGCGCCGGTCGGTGCCCTTGTCGCCGGACGGGTAGAGTTCGCCGAAGCCGTTGGCCGTGCTGCCATAGAAAAGGCCGGAGAGCACGGGCGCGTTCCGTTTCATCGCCTTGTCGACATAGCTTTTCACCATCTGCGCCCGTTTCAACGACAGGCGCTCGTTGTAGCTGGCGGCGCCGCTCGGATCGGCATAGCCGTTGAACCAGAGCTGGCAGCCCGGATTGCCCTTCAGGCGGAAATCGGCCATCCATTTCGCCAGCGCTTCCAGCACGGGCATATCGTTGGTCTTGTCCAGGGCGCGGTCGTCGTGACCGAAGTAGATCTGGCCGATCAACTGGTGACCGCGGGATTCGATGCCCGAATTGGGGGAGAACCAGCTCGTCAGCTGGTGGCTCGGCCGGGGCTGGCTCGGGCGGGGCCGGCCGGCGCCGGTGCCGCCGCCATGGCCGTCGTGCGCGCCGATCCGGTAGAGTTCGCAGGCGACGCTGCGCCCGGTGCTCAGGTCCTTGCCGCAAAGGCTGCTGTAGTCGCCCATTGTCCTGTCCCCTCGAAAAGGCGCGTCCCGAACCGTTGGAGGGGGGCCGCGCTTGGTCTAACGTGGGGGCAAGTTAGGCGGCGGGGGACCGGCCGACCTGTTCCCTGGGGAACGGGGACGAAGATTTCGGTGGAGAGCGAGGGCCGATGGCGCAGCAGTGCCCCTGGTGGCAGGGGGCGGTCATCTATCAGATCTACCCGCGTTCCTTCATGGATACGTCGGGCAACGGGGTGGGGGATCTGCGCGGCATCGCCGAACACCTCGACTATGTCGCCAGCCTCGGCGTCGACGCGGTTTGGATCTCGCCGTTCCAGAAATCGCCGATGCGGGATTTCGGTTACGACATCGAGGACCTGACGGCGGTCGATCCCCTGTTCGGCACGCTGGACGACGTCCGCCAAATCGTCGACCGGGCCCATGCGCTCGGCCTCAAGGTGCTGATGGACCAGGTGCTCAGCCATACGTCCGACCGCCACCCGTGGTTCCGCGAAAGCCGTGCCTCGCGCGACAATCCGAAGGCGGACTGGTACGTCTGGGCCGATCCGAAGCCGGACGGCACGCCGCCCAACAATTGGCTGTCGGTCTTCGGCGGCCCCTCCTGGCAGTGGGAGCCCCGGCGCAACCAGTATTACCTGCATAATTTCCTTGCTTCGCAGCCCGACCTCGACGTCCGCAACCCGGCGGTGCAGGACGCCTTGCTCAATGCCTGCCGCTTCTGGTTCGATCTCGGCGTCGACGGCTTCCGGCTCGATGCCTGCCCCTTCTACGTCCATGACGCCGCGTTGCGGGACAATCCACCGGCGGCCGCGCCGATCGCCGGCACGCGGGTGAATTTCAATCCCTATTTCTTCCAGGATCACCGCTACGACATCGGCCGGCCCGAGACGCTGGCCTTCGTCGAGCGCCTGCGGGCGCTGGCCGATTCATACGGCGGGCGCGTCCTGCTCGGCGAGCTGGACGAGCGGGTAGGGCACCGGTTGCATCGGGACTATACGGCGCCGGGGCGCCTGCATCTTGCCTATGGTTCCTGGCTGCTCTGGGCCGATCACATCGACGGAGCCGCGATCCGCACGCTGGCGGAAGCCCTTGGTCACGGACCCGGCGACGGTTATCCGTGCTGGAGCCTGGAGAATCACGATTTCATGCGCTCGCCCACGCGCCTGCTGCAGGGGCGGAACCATCCCGGTTTCACTCTGACCATCCAGGCAGCACTATCGTGCCTGAGGGGCGCGGCCTGTCTCTATCAGGGCGGCGAACTGGCCCTGCCGGACGCGGACATCCCCTTCGAGCGCCTGCAGGACCCCTACGGGCGCGAATTCTATCCGACCTTCAAGGGTCGCGACGGCGCCCGCGCCCCCATACCCTGGCGCGCCGATCGGGATCATTGCGGTTTCAGCACGGTGGAGCCCTGGCTGCCGCTTCCGGACGATTACCGCCGGCTGGCGGTGGAGACCCAGACGCTCGAACCCGGATCGCCGCTCAACCGCCTGCGCCGTTTCCTCGCCTGGCGCAAGGAGCAGCCGGCCCTGCGCTGGGGCGGGATGGCATTCCATCCCGCCCCCGCCGCCGTCCTCGCCTTCGAGCGGCGGTCGGGGGATGAAGGTGTGCTTTGCCTGTTCAACCTGGGCGACGAACCCGTCACGGTGCCCGCGGCCGATCTTCCTCTCGGCCGGGATCTGGCCGGTCACGGTTTCGGCGGTGTCTGCCGGGACGGCGCGGTCCTGCTCGAACCCTGGGGCGCCCATTTCACGACCCTCGGCCAGCCCTGACGCCATTTTCCCGAGTCCCGGGACAATCGGTGCGTCGGGCCGTGGCGCCATGCACGCCGGCGGGCTTAACTGTTCCCTGGGGAACATGGCCGGGGGCACGGGTCATGTACCGTCGCGGCGACTTCGGGGTCAGGGAGATCCCGCAGCGTTCCAACGACCAGGGGAATCACCATGATCAAGACCTATCTCGCCGCCTTCGGCCTCGCCTGCTGCCTGCTCGGCGGCTCCGTTTCGGGTGTGGCGCTCGCCGCCGGGACCGAGACGGAGGAGCCGTCGGTGGCCGCCGCCGCCGACTATGAAGCGGGCAAGGCCGCCGTCGCGGCCGGGGATTACGCGAGCGCCGTCAAGCATCTGACCGCCGCCGTCGCCGCCGATCCTACCCACGCGGACGCCGAAAACCTGCTCGGCTTCTCCAACCGCAAGCTCGGCAATTACGACGAGGCGAAGAAGCACTACTGGAAGGCGCTGGAGCTGGACCCGGACCACAAGGGCGCCCACGAATATCTCGGCGAGGCCTATCTGGAACTGAAGGAGCTCGACAAGGCGGAGAAGCAGCTCGCCGACCTGAAGCGCGTCTGCCCCTCGGGCTGCGACGAGCTGACGACCCTCGAAGCCTCGATCGCCGCCTACAAGGCCGCCAATCCCGGCTGATCCCGTTCCGGCTTCTCCTCGTGGCAGCGCGCGCCAGATCGCCGGTTCCGCCCGGCCGATGGGCGCGCGTCCTGCTTTTCGGGGGGGCGCGCATTGGGGCCAAACGAGAAGATAAGACCATGATTCCGTCCCGTCGTCCCGTGCCGAAAGGGCGGGGGCGGGCGCCGAAAATCGCCGTTTACGGCGGTCCTTCTTATCAGTAGCTTGCCGGCCATGTCCGACATTGCCCTTCCTCCCGTCCATTCCGCCACCGACACCATCCTGATCGTCGACTTCGGCTCGCAGGTGACCCAGCTCATCGCCCGCCGTGTCCGCGAAGCCGGGGTCTATTGCGAGATCGTGCCCTTCGCGAAAGCGCTGGAGGGCTACGAGCGCCTGAACCCCAAGGCGGTGATCCTCTCCGGCAGCCCCGCCTCGGTGACCGAGGCGGATGGGCCCCGGGCCCCGGACGAGATCCTGAATTCCGGCAAGCCGATCTTCGGCATCTGCTATGGCGAACAGGTCATATGCCACCAGATGGGCGGCAAGGTCGAACCCGGCCACGACCGCGAATTCGGCCGCGCCCAGCTCGAGATCACCGACGACTGCCGCCTGTTCCACGGTCTCTGGGCGACGGGCGACAAGCCGCAGGTGTGGATGAGCCATGGCGACCGCGTGACCGCGATCCCGCCGGGATTCCGCGTCGTCGCCACCTCGCCGGGCGCGCCCTTCGCCGCCATCGCCAACGACGAGAAGC
Source organism: Zavarzinia sp. (assembly GCA_028694545.1). Taxonomy (GTDB): domain Bacteria; phylum Pseudomonadota; class Alphaproteobacteria; order Zavarziniales; family Zavarziniaceae; genus Zavarzinia. Next base: position 5,507 of record JAQVKV010000140.1, read on the forward strand.
GGATCTACGCCGTGCAGTTCCACCCGGAAGTGGTGCACACGCCCGATGGCGCGAAACTCCTCTCGCGCTTCGTGCACGAGGTCGCGGGCTGCAAGGCGGACTGGACCATGCATGCCTTCCGCGAGGCGGAAATCGCCCGCGTCCGCGCCCAGGTCGGCGGCGGCCGGGTGATCTGCGGCCTCTCGGGCGGGGTCGATTCCTCCGTCGTCGCCGTGCTGCTGCACGAGGCGATCGGCGACCAGCTCACCTGCGTCTTCGTCGACACCGGCATGATGCGCGCGGGCGAGGCGGAAGAGGTGGTGACCCTGTTCCGCGACCATTACAATATCCGCCTCGTGCATTCGGATGCCCGCGCGCTCTTCCTCGACAAGCTCGCCGGCGTGACCGACCCGGAGCAGAAGCGCAAGATCATCGGCGCGACCTTCATCGACGTCTTCGAGAAGGAAGCCAAGGCGATCGGCGGCGCCGATTTCCTCGCGCAGGGTACCCTCTATCCGGACGTGATCGAAAGCGTGTCCTTCTCGGGCGGGCCCAGCGTCACCATCAAGTCGCACCACAATGTGGGCGGGCTTCCGGCCCGCATGCGCATGCAGCTGGTCGAACCCTTGCGCGAACTCTTCAAGGACGAGGTCCGCGCCCTTGGCCGCGAACTCGGCCTGCCGGAAGCCTTCGTCGGCCGCCACCCCTTCCCGGGGCCGGGCCTCGCCATCCGCATGCCGGGCGACATCACGGAAGAAAAGCTCGAGATCCTGCGCAAGGCCGACAAGATCTATCTGGAAGAGATCCGCAAGGCCGGCCTCTACGACGAGATCTGGCAGGCCTTCGCCGTGCTGCTTCCGGTCCGCACCGTCGGCGTCATGGGCGACGGCCGCACCTACGACCAGGTCTGCGGCCTGCGCGCCGTCACCTCGGTCGATGGCATGACCGCCGACAGCTACCCCTTCGAACACGCCTTCCTGTCCCGCGTCGCGACCCGCATCATCAACGAAGTCAAGGGCATCAACCGCGTCGTCTACGA
>JAQVKV010000141.1 GCA_028694545.1 Zavarzinia sp.
GGTCGGCGGTGCGTTGTGCAGGCTGATGATGCGGCCGTCCTCGGCCAGCACCGGCATCGAGACATTGGCATCGGACGAAAGGGTGATCCGGTCGAGGGCAATGCCTGCCTGGAGCACGTGCCGCACCGCCTCGTCCGGGTTGACGGCGGTCACACTGCCCGAGCGCCGGCTCATGTTGCAGGAAAAGTCGATGGTGCCGCCGCGCCGCGCGAATTCGATCGCATGGGCGAGACCGTCGGGCTCGCGCCGGTTCAGATGGGTCGGCAGGATCTGGTCGATCGGCAGTTCGATCGCGTCCAGCAGGTCGAACAGGGGCTGGAGACGCTTGGGATTTCGGCCGACGTGACAGTGCATCACGGCGGCCTTGCCGGTCAGATTGCGGGCGAAACGCAACTGGGCGCCGAGCTCGGCGAGCAGGGAGAAGTCGAGATTGGGATAGACGTTCTCGGAAATCGCGACCTTGGCGCCGATCACCTTGTCGATCAGGGTGATGTCGGCCCTGACGCTCGTGGTCAGGACGGGCGAGGGCAGGGCGAAGGAACCGGTGTAGATATAGGTGGAGAGGCCGGAACGTTCCAGCTCCCGCGCCTTTACCAGAAGGCCGTGGAGGTTCTTGTACTCCATGTCGATGCCCATGATGCCGACCGCCGTGGTGACCCCGCCGCTGACGATCCAGCTCAGGTGCAATTCGGGAACCCGGCCAAGCGGTCCTTCGAAGTCGCCGCCACCGATGAAATGGAGATGCTGGTCGATGAAGCCCGGGACGACGGAAAGGCCGGTGGCGTCGATCACCTCGACCGCGCCGAGTGCGGCTGCCGCCGGTTCCAGGTCCTGGCCGATCGTCAGGATCCTGTCGCCGGCGCAGAGGATCTCCTGCCGGCCGATGGGCACGGGCGAATAGACTTCGCCGCCCCGGATCAGGGTGAAGGGCGGGCGCGGGGCGGGCTTCGCCTCAAACATGGCGGGTCTCCCCGGTCTGGCCCCACGGCCGAAGAATCTCCGCGCTGTCGGCGAGAACGACACGCTGGCCGAGCGTGAGCAGCGAGGCTTCGTGAAGGTTCGCGCGATAGTCCGCGACCGCGTCCCGGGCGACGACGACGTAATAGTCGAGGAAGCCCGCGTCCCGCGCCGTCGACTCGACGCAGGCATGGGTCGCCATCCCGGTGATCACCACGCTCTGGATGCCGTTGGAACGCAGCAGCATGTCGAGATTGGTGCCGATGAAGCCGCTGGAACGTCCCTTGTCCACCACGGCCTCGCCCTCGATCGGCGCCAGCGCGTCGATGATCTGCTGGCCCCAGGTGCCCCGAAGGGCGTGATAGGGATCGGCCCCGCCATAGAGCATGGCATAGAAGGAAAGCCGCGCGGGCGACAGGTTGGAAAGGTCCGGCTCATGGGTATGGCGCAGGAAGATCCGCCGCAGCCCGGCCGCGCGCGCCCCGTCGAGCAGCGACGCGATCGCCGGCACCGCCGCCCGGATGCGCCCGGTGTCGGCGCCGGCCTTGCCGAAGGCGCCGTCCGCCGCGCAGAAGTCGTTCTGCATGTCGACCACGAGAAGGGCGGTGTGGTCTGGATCGACGATCTCTTCCAGCCGGTCGAAGACCCGGCGTCCGGCGAATTCCCGCATGTTCAAGGTTCCGTCTTGACCCGTTCGAGGATGAGCACGTTGGCGGCGTTGCGCCGCACGGTGAAATCCGGCGGCACGATCACCGTGGTGTCGTATTCCGGGATGACGATCGGCCCCTGGACCGGCTTTTCGCCCAGATCCTCGCGCGACAGGACGCGGGCGGACTGCGGGCCGAGGCGGGGGCCGAAATAGATCCGCCGTGGCGGATGGGCGGTCTTGCCCCCCTCCGACCGCTGGAAGTTGGGACTGGTCACGACCCGGGGGTAGCGGGCGACGACGCGGACGGCGGCGATTTCGCAATGTTCCCGCGGCGACCGATAGCCATAGGTCCGCTCGTGTTCCATTTCGAAAGCTTCGCGGATCGCCGCCGTGTCCACCGCGCCATCGCGCCGGGGCAGTGGCACGGTGATCTGGTGGAACTGCCCGGCATAGCGGACGTCGACCTCTTCCGTAATCGTCGGTGTTCCCTCGAAGGCGGCCTTGCCGGTGGCATCGAGGGCCAGGGCGTCGAGCAGCGCGGCCAATTCGGCGGCTACGCCGCTCTGGCGAAGACGCAGATTGACTGCCCGGCTGGCCCGCCGCTCGGAGGGCGAGAGCAGCAGGCCGAGAGAGGCGAAGAGGCCGGCGAAGGGAGGGATGATCACGGTATCGACGCCCAGCACCCGGGCGATTTCCGCCGCATGGCCGGGACCGCCGCCACCGGCCGCGAGCAGGGCGAATTTGCGGACGTCGCGGCCCCTTTCGGTCGAAACCGTGCGGACCGCCCGGCCCATGATCGCATTGGCGAGCGAACGGATGGCATGGGCGGCGTCGAGCACGTCGATGCCGAGCGGTTCGGCGACATGGCGGCGGATGGCGGCTTCGGCGAGGCTGCGGTCGAGCCTGATCGTGCCGCCCAGGGCCTGGGTCTCGCTCAGATAGCCGAGCACCAGATTGGCGTCGGTCACGGTCGGTCGGGCGCCACCCCGGCCATAGCTGGCGGGGCCGGGGAAGGCGCCGGCGCCCTGCGGCCCGACAGAGAGCGAGCCGCCGGCATCGACGCTGGCGATGCTGCCGCCGCCGGCGCCGACTTCGGCCGCGTCGATCACCGGCATGCGCAGCACGAAGCCGCCGCCGCGCAAGGCCCGTCCGTCGCTGCCCGTCGGCGTACCGATTTCTGTCTCCATCGAGCGGCGGGGCTCGCCGCCTTCGATCAAGGCGGATTTCGCCGTGGTGCCGCCGATCTCCAGCGTCAGGACGTCGGGAAAGCCCAGCGCCGCGCCGATATTGGCGGCGGCGATGACCCCGGCCGCGGGGCCGGAGTCGAGACAGCGGACCGGCATCGCCTTCGCTTCCTCGACGTCGGTGATCGAGCCGGCCGATTGCATCACCAGCAATTCGGGCACAAGGTCGCGCGTCTGGAGGCGATCCTCGAGCGACGACAGGTAGCGGGCGAAGGTCGGCTTCAGGAAGGCGTCGGTTACCGTCGTGCTGGTGCGTTCGTATTCGCCCCACTCGGGGGAAATCTCGCTCGACAGGCTGATGGTCGCGCCCGGCAGGCGTTCGCGCAGGCGCTCGGCGATCGTTTGTTCGTGGGTGGCATTGGTGCAGGCATTGATCAGGCAGACGGCGACGGCCTCGACCCCTTGCGCGGCAAGGGCGTCGATCGCGGCGTCCAGGCTGTCGGGGTCGATCGGACGGACCACGCTTCCGTCGCTGGCCATCCGTTCCTCGACCTCGACGATGCGCCGGCGGGGCACGAGGGGCGGTGTCTTCTTCCAGAAGATGTCATAGAGGACCGGGTTGTGCTGGCGTCCCAGTTCCAGCACGTCGCGAAAGCCGGCCGTGGTGATCAGGCCGCAGACCGGGCCTTTCCGCTCGAAGACGGAATTGCCGAGAATGGTCGTGCAATGGACCAGCCGGGAGACCGACGACGGCGCGATCCCCTGCTCGTCGAGCAGGGCGCGGATGCCGTCCGCGATGCTGGCGGCCGCGTTGGCTTCGCGATTGTCGGCCTTGCGGACGATGATCCGGCCAGCGGCATCCAGCCCGACGATGTCGGTGAAGGTTCCGCCTGTGTCGACGCCCAGGAATACACCGGATGTGGTCACGACTTGCCTCTGTTCTCTCAGGATTGCGGAAGGTTCAGCGGGACATTTCGGCGCGCAACGCGGCCGTCGCCTCGGTATCGACCGAGCTGGTAACTGGTGAGATAACTACGCCGTAGACATCGCGCGCCCTATCGCGGCCGATCTTTTCGTCCAGAACGTCCTCGAGCACGGCGGCCGGGTCGCGGTCCAGCGGATTGCCCCAGCCGCCACCCGATTGCATGATGGAATGCAGGACGTCTTCCCGATGCATGGCCCGGGTGAATTTCGGCGGCGTCTGGACGACCTCGTCGCCGGCGGTCACGAAGACATTTGAATTTCGGCCGGGGTGCCCGCCCGCCAGGCCCCAGGGACGCGATGTGTGCCGGTCCGAGCGATAGGTCAGTGTCGCTTCCCGGGCAAGCACGCGATAGAGCCTCTCGGTCGCGAGGCCGCCGCGAAATTTTCCCGCCCCTTCCGAATCCGGGATCAGGCGGAAGCGTTCGAGGCGCAAGGGGAAGCTCGCCTCGGTGATTTCGACGGAATCGTTGTTGGCGTTATAGACGAAGGGAGCGATCCCTTCCTGGGCGTCCATGGTGGGCAGGCCGCCACGTCCGCTGATGTGGTTGTCGACCCAGACCAAGCGTTCGCCCTCGGCCGTCGTCGTGCTCCAGGTCATGGGCGAGGTCATGGATTCGGAACAGGCCGGCACGCGATCTGGCACGGCCTGGGCCAGGGCGCCGAAGACGACGTCGGCGACCCGGGCGAGCGTGAGGGCACGGTTGCAGGTCGCCGCCGGCTCGACCGGGCTGACGAAGGTGCCCGGTCGCGCCGTCACCGAAATCGCCCGGAACAGGCCGGCATTCGCCGGAATGGCGGCGCCCAGCACGCATTGGACGGCGGTCAGGGCACCGGCGAAAGTGCTGTGGATCGGGCAGTTGACCGAGCCCTTCACCTGGGGGTCGCTGTCGCTGAAATCGATGCGCAGGCTGTCGCCGTCGATCGTGACGGTGCCGCGAATGGCGATCGCCGCCGCCTCGTTGCCGTCGTCGTCGACCACGTCCTCGAAGCTGTAGCTGCCGTCGGGCCAAGCCGCGATGGCGGCACGGCACATGCGCTCGGCATAATCGAGCAATTGCGTGGTGGCCTGGTCGAAGGTGACGCGGCCGTGGTCGCGGATCAGCGCTTCCAGGCGCTTCTGGCCGACATGGCAGGCCGCGACCTGGCCCATGAGGTCGCCGACGACGAGGTCCGGCACACGCACGTTGGAGCGGATGATCTCGAGCAGCGTTTCGTTCACCCGCCCCTGATCGTAAAGGCGGACGAGTGGTATCCGCAGGCCCTCGGCATAGACTTCGGTGGCATAGGTCGGCATGCCGCCGGCGGCCATGCCGCCGACATCGACGTGGTGGGCCACCGCCAGGGCGAATCCCGCCAGTTCCTTTGCCTGGAAGATCGGCCGCACCAGCACGATGTCGGGCATGTGGAGGCCGACGCTGAAGGGATCGTTCGAGATATAGATATCGCCGGGGCGGAATTCGCTGCCGAAGCGGTCGAACACGGCGCGCATGACCCCCGGAAAGGTTCCCATGTGGCCGGGCAGGGCGAGGGCCTGGGCGAGAAGCTGTCCGTCGGCATCGGCAAGGCCGGCCGAGCAGTCAAGGGCCTGGGTCGTGTTCACCGAACGCCCGGTCCGAACCAGGGACGTCATCATCTCGTCGGCGATTTCCGAGAGCGCATTGCGGATCAGCTCGAAGGTCAGGATGTCCAGTCCGTCATCGCTTCTGGTCTCGAAATCTCTCATCGGCTCCATGTTATCCATCCTGCATCCCCTGCGGGCCGGGCTTTGCCGCCTCGGTACGCTCAAGGGCTACATCCCGGGTGGACAGAGGAGCCAGATCGAAAAATTCACCGCTTGCTGAGTTCTTTTCAGAACCGGCACTGGCCCATTTCGTTAAGGTGATGGAGTCTCAGCGCTGTCACGGAAGGGGGTTCACTTCGATGGTCGCCGCAGTCGATCGATGAGCACGCGGAATTCCCAGGCCCTGCCGGCGAAGAGGCGGCGGGTTCCCCCCCTGAAGTCGCTTCTCGCCTTCGAGGCGGCGGCGCGCCACGGCAATTTCACGCGTGCGGCCGAGGAACTGGGCCTGACCCCTTCGGCGATCAGCCACCATATCCAGTCACTCGAGGAATTCGTCGGCGTGAAGCTGTTCCGGCGTGGCGCGGGACAAGTGACCCTGACCGGGGCGGGAGACCTCTATTGGCGCGACCTGGAGAAGGCCTTCCGCCTGATCGGCGAGGCGACGGAGCGGATCGCTCCCCAGGCCCAGGACGTGTCCCTGGTCATCGCCTCGGGGCCCAGTTTCGCGGCGAAGTGGCTGCAGCCGCGCCTGCCCCTGTTCATCGGCAGCCACCCGGGCGTGAAGATACGCCTGTCCACCTTCTCGGATCCCGCGCAATTGGCCGACATGCGCTTCGACGTCGCGATCAGCTATCGGCGGCCCAGCCTGCCCGCCGGCGATTTCCGGCCGATGATCCGGGAATTCGTCCGGCCGCTCTGCAGTCCGGCGCTGGCCTCCGTGCTGAAATTGCGGCAGGTCGACGATCTGGCGCGGGCGACCCTGATCCATTCGGAAAATGTCGTCACCTGGGAGGAGTTCATTCGGCGCCACGGGATGAATTTCGACGAGCCGGTCAATCAGCTCTGGCTGGACCGTTCGGCCATGGCGATCGAGGCCGCGGAAAACGGCCTCGGGGTCATTCTCGAAAGCGACATCCTGACGAGGGCCGAGCAGAGGAAGGCCGGCTGATCGATCCCTTCGAAGGG
>JAQVKV010000142.1 GCA_028694545.1 Zavarzinia sp.
GCGCGGGCGGGTGGCGTGGGCTTCGTCGCGCATCGCCTTCATGCGCAGGCGCGCCTCGTTCATCACGCGCGCGCCCCGTCGGAAGGCGCCGGTCATGCCGGTTTCGAGGAAGGGACGATAGTACTGGCCATGGGCCGCGAGATCGAGACACGCCGAACTCTCGCGGATGAAGACATCGGTCAGGTCGAGGATGCGGTTGAGGTGGCGCAGGAAGGGCAGGGCCTCGCCCAGATGCTCGATGCCGATGGCGCGGGCCTCGAAATCGCCACGGGCGATGCGGCGGCAGGTCTCGGTCGCCTTGTCCATGGCTTCGCGCAGCAGGGCGTTCTCGGCTTCGAGGCGCGCGATGGTTTCGTCGCGCGGATCGGGTGTCGACACGGCGGAGACGGCGGTTTCGGGGGCCGGGTCTTCGTGACGGCGGCGGCGGCGGCCGAAATCAAAGAGAGAAGACGAATTCGCCATAGCTCATTCCCACTTTGTCCAGATGCCCCTGAAGGGCGGCGAGGCCGGCGGCGAGCCCGTCCTTGGGGCTTGCCTGCGCCTGTTCGATGGCGCGGACGGCGGCGTAGAGGGGGCTGGCCGCCTCCACCGCCTTGCGTTCCGGCGTGCGGCGGTTGGAATGATAGCCGATGATGCGTCCCGCGTCGTCGCAGGACGGGGTGACATGGGCGAGTACCCAATAGAAGTCGCCCGATTTCGCCATGTTCTTCACATAGGCGAAGATCTCGCGCCCCGCCTGCACCTCCTGCCAGAGCAGGGCGAAGACGGCGCGCGGCATGTCGGGATGGCGGATCAGGTTGTGGGGCTGGCCAAGAACCTCGGCTTCCGTATAGCCGGCGATGCCGAGGAAGATATCGTTGGCGTAAGTGATGATGCCCTTGAGGTCGGTCTTGCTGACGATGATCTCGTCACGGTCGAAGAAGACTTCGCGCGTGGTCGGGCTGACGATCGGGCGCGACATGGCGGCTCCCTATCCACAAAAGAATTGCGGGGCATGGAGCGCCCAAGGCGGTAAAAAAGCCGTTACTTTTCGGTGCGGCGTTCGATCGCATCCCAGATCAGGGCGGCGACATTGGTGCCGTCGAAGGCTTCGATCTGCTGGATGCCGGTCGGGCTGGTCACGTTGATTTCGGTGAGATAGTCGCCGATCACGTCGATGCCGACGAAGATCTGGCCCTTTTCCGCGAGCACGGGGCCGATGGTGTCGCAAATTTCCCGTTCGCGCGGGGTGAGCTGGCTCCGCACCGCCGTGCCGCCGACGTGAAGGTTGGAGCGCGCCTCGCCCTCGGCCGGGACGCGGTTGATGGCGCCGACGGCGATACCGTCGACGAGGATGATGCGCTTGTCGCCCAGGCGGACCTCGGGCAGGTAACGCTGCACGATGATCGGCTCGCGATAGAGCTGGGTGAAGGTCTCCAGCAGGCTGCCGAGGTTCTCGTCGCCCGGCTTCAGATGGAAGACGCCGGCGCCGCCGTTGCCGAACAGCGGCTTCACGATGATGTCCTTGTGCTCTTCCCGGAATGCCTCGACCTCTTCCTTGCGCGAGGTGATCAGGGTCGGCGGCATCAGTTGGGGAAAGCGGGTGACGAACAGCTTCTCGGGCGCGTTGCGGACCTCGACGGGGTCGTTCACCACCAGGGTCTTCGGGTGGATATGCTCGAGGATATGGGTCGCCGTGATATAGGCCATGTCGAACGGCGGGTCCTGGCGCATCAGGACGACGTCGAGGGTGGAGAGATCCATCTCGAAGCCGGGGCCGGCGGTGAAGTGATTGCCCTTCTCGCGCCGCAACTCGAGCTTTCGCGCGAAGGCGACTACCTTGCCGTTCTTCAGGGAAAGGTCGCGCGGCAGGTAGTAATAGAGGTCGTGCCCCCGGGCCTGGGCCTCCAGGCCGAGGCGGAAGGTCGAATCCACGGTGATGTCGAAGGACTCCACCGGGTCCATCTGGATGGCGACGGAAAGGGCCATGGTCCTGCCTTTACGGGAATGATCAGTTGAGGCTGCGGCGCAGCTGTTCGAGAAGGCGCTGGGCCTCGATGGTCTCGAAACCGTCGAGCGAATGCTCGATGCAGGTCTCGAGGGCCGTCGAGGCGGCGCCGAGCCGGCCGAGCTGATGCTCCGCCTTGCCGTATTCGAGCCACAGCGCCGAATCTTCGGGCGCCAGGCGCAGCATGACGCGCGACAGCCGCGCCACCCGCTCCACATTGCCTTCGGCCTGGGCGCGGGCCTTCAGGTTGTTCTGCAGGCGCAGCAGGATGGCGCGATTGCCCACCGTGTCGGTCAACTGGGGCGTGAGTTCCTGTTCGGGGCCCATGAGCTGCTTCACCAGGCGGCGCATCTCCATCACGTCCATCACCCGGCCGCCGTTGAAGGGGTCGAGGATCAGGCGTTCGCCCTTCACGTCGAGGCGCATGAGGAAATGGCCGGGGAAGGCGAGGCCGTCGAGGGCGAAACCCGCCCCCCGGGCCGCATGGGCGAAGAGGATGCCGAGCGCCACGGGCAGGCCCTTGCGCCGGTCGATGACGCGGATCAGGTTGGCGTTCTGCGGATCGTCATAGGTCAGGCGGTCGCCGTCGTAGCCGAAGCGATCGGCGAAGACGCGCTGCAGCGCGCCCGCCACCTCGGCCGCCGTGGTGGCGCCGGAATCGCGCAGGGCCGCCACCGTATCGTCCAGATGATCGCGGTATTTGGCCAGCGAGACGCCGGGCCGGTCGAGGGCGGCGAGGAGCAGGGCGGTTCCGGCGAGGTCGATCGCCCGGTCGTCCAGCCGGCCGGCGGCGTCGAGCGCTTCCTCGATCTCGCGGGGCAGGGGCGGGACGGGGTCCAGACGCGGCATCGGCGGGCTCGTTTCCTTGAGACGTTCAAAGGGTACGGGGGCGGCCCTTACTCGGGGTCGACCTGGATCGCGCTCACCACCTTCTGCACGCCGGAGATGGAGCGGGCGATCTCGACCGCCTTGTCCCGCTGCTCGGTGCTGCGCACGACGCCCGAAAGATAGACGATGCCATTCACGGTTTCGACCCCGATCGAGAAGCCGTTCAGCGAGAAATCGGTGACGAGGTTCGACTTCACCTTGGTGGTGATCCAGCTGTCGTCGACATAGCCGCCCACGCCGCCGTCGTCGGCGAGCTGGATGCGGTTCTCCACTTCCTTCACGTCCTCGCACTGGCGGGCCAGGCTTTCGGCTTCCTGGCGGTCGGCTTCCGAGGCGACGGTGCCGAGCAGCAGGACATGGCCGCGCACCACTTCGGTCGAGACGTCGGCGAACAGGCTGGTGGAGCGTTTCAGCAGCTTGTCGTTGATGCAGACGCGGGTGACGGAATCATCCGCCACCTGCCCCGGGCTGCGGTTCTGGGCGGCGACATAGCCGGCGGCGCCGACCGCGCCCACCGCCGCCGCCACGCATCCACCAAGGGCGGGCCCGGCCAGCGTGAGGGAAAGGAGGGCGGCAACCTGTCTTGCGTTCATCGTCTTGTCCGGGTGTTTGGGAAGGATCATTCGATTCGCCATGCATCCGCAATATGGCGGGGCAGGCGCCAGGGCGAAACAAGGACGGCGTCGAAGCGGATATCGAGCCCGGCCAGCGCCGGCCGCCCCGCCATGAACAGGCCCGCCGCGCGCAGGATGCGCTCCCGCTGGCGCGGCCGGATCGCTTCACCCGCCTCGCCCGGTTCGGGCCGATATTTCACCTCGATGAAGGCGACGATGTGGCGCCGGCGCGCGACAAGGTCGATCTCGCCCGATTTGCAGCGCCAGTCCCGGGCCAGGATGCGCCAGCCCCGCGCCATCAGGAACAGGGCCGCCAGGGTCTCGGCCCGCCGGCCGGCGCGCAGGGCCCTGCGCCGTTCCTCGGGCGTCGTCCGGCGACGGTTCAAGGCCGCGCCTTCAGGGCCATGGCCCTTGCATAGACCTCGCGCTTCGGCAGGCTGAGTGCGGCGGCGACCTTGGCCGCGGCGGCGGAAGGGCCGGCATGGGCGAGTTCGGCCAGAAGGGCGGTATCGAGATCGGCCACGCTCGGTCCCGCCGCCGCGTCGGGCGGGCCGATCACCACGACCACCTCGCCCTTGGGCGGGCCCGCCTCGGCATAATGGGTGGCGAGCGTATCGAGGGGGGCGCGGCGCACTTCCTCGAACAATTTGGTCAGCTCGCGGCAGACGGCGGCGGGACGGGGGCCCAGCGTCGCGGCGGCGTCCGCCAGCATCTCGGGCAGGCGCTGGGCCGATTCGAGGAAGACGAGGCTGGCGCCGGCCGAACTCAGGTCCGACAGCGCCTCGCGCCTTGCGGCACTCTTCGGCGGCAGGAAGCCGGCGAAGAGGAAACGGTCGGTCGGCAGGGCGGCCAGGGTCAGCGCGGCCAGCACCGAGGAGGCGCCGGGCAGGGTGGTGACATGGATCCCGGCCTCGACCGCCGCCGCGACGAGCTTGTAGCCGGGATCGGAGACCAGCGGCGTGCCCGCGTCCGAGACCAGCGCGATCACGGCGCCCTGGGCGAGGCGGGCCAATATTTCCGGCCGCATCTTCGCCGCATTATGGTCGTGATAGGGCATCAAGGGTTTGTGCAGGCCATGGATGCGCATCAGGCGGGCGGTCACCCTCGTGTCCTCGCACAGGATCAGGTCCGCGCCGCGCAAGGTATCGAGCGCGCGCAGGGTAATGTCCCGGGCGTTGCCGATCGGGGTCGCCACCAGATGCAGGCCGGGGGCCGGTTTACTTGGCCGTCCGCCGCCGCTACCTTGGCCGTCGATTTCCTCGCGTTCGGGAGAGTGGTCCGGTGCAGACCCAGACAGCCGCGTTTCAGCCTGTTCCCATGCGTCCGGTGGCGGCGCGGTGTCCAGTGGGGGCGTCGCGTCCGGGCCGGTCTTCGGATCCTCGCGCCCCTCGTGCTGCTGCTTTCGGGCGTCGTCTTCGTTCATCGCTCTTTGCTCTCGCCGGACTGGTTCTGGCCGCCTGCGGGACGACCGGCTCCGACACTAGCGCCAATCTGCCGCCGCCGTCAGCCGTTCCGGCACCTGTCCCGGTCGCGCCGCAATTCGCCAGGATCGGCCTCGTCCTGCCCCTAAGCGGGCGGACGGCGGAAATCGGCCAGGCGCTGCAGGACGCGGCCGAGCTCGCCCTGTTCGATCTGTCGGCGCGGGATGTCGAGATTCTGCCGGCGGATGCCGGCGCTTCGGCCGCGACCGCCGTCGGCGCGACACAGAATGTGCTTGGCGGTGGCGCCGGTATCGTCATTGGGCCTTTCGGTGCCACTTCGGTCAAGGCGGCCGGGGGCGAGGCGCGGCGTCGCGGCACCAGCATGCTCGGCTTCACCACCGACCGCACGGCGGCGGGCGGTGGCGTCTATCTGATGGGTTTCCTGCCCGAGGAGCAGGTCAGCGCCATTGTCGCCCATGCGACCGAGGCCGGCATGAAGCGTTTCGCCGCCATCATCCCCTCGGGCGCCTATGGCGACGTGGTCGCCGCCGCCTTCGATGTCGCGGTCAGCGCCCAGGGCGGCTATGTCGTCGCCGCCGAGCGCTATCGGTCGGGCAGCCTGCAGCCGAACGAGAACCTGCGCGCCCTGGTCACGCCGGGCCCCGACGGCCGCATGCCGGTCGATGCGATCTTCGTGCCCGAGGGCGGTGCCGCGCTCCGTCAGGTGACGTCGACACTGGCGGGGCTTGGCTTCGATCCGCATCAGGTCCGCCTGCTCGGCACCGATCAATGGTCGGGCTCCGATCTCGGCTCCGATCCGCTGACGCTCGGGGCCTGGTACGCCGGGCCGCCGCCGGCGCGTTTCGAGCGTTTCGCCAGCCATTTCGCCTCGACCTACGGCCACCGCCCGCCGCGTATCGCGGCCCAGGCCTATGACGCCACCGTGCTCGCCGTCATGCTGTCGCGCCGGCCAGGCGGTTTCACCGGCGCCCGCGCCGCGCTCGAATCGCCGGACGGTTTCGCCGGCGTTGACGGGCTGTTCCGCTTCCGGCCGGACGGCACGCCCCAGCACGGCCTCGCCATCCTCGAAGTGACAGCTATCGGTCCCCAGGTGATCCGCCCGGCGCCCGAGACCTTCTCCGGCCAGGGGTTCTGATCTCCCCTCCCGCCTTGACCGGCGGGGGACTGTCCCCACATGAAGCGTGACGCCGGGCACCGGGCCCGGCCCCTGTTTCGTGGGAGATTGCCTTGGGTTACGCGCGTACCGCCCTCCTGCTCGCCGCCATGACCGGCCTGTTCCTGGCGGTCGGCTGGCTCGTCGGCGGGCAGAACGGTCTGGTTATCGCCTTCCTTTTCGCGCTGGCGATGAATTTCTTCGCCTACTGGAATTCGGACCGCATGGTCCTGTCCATGTATGGCGCGCGCGAGGTGGGGGCGGACGCGGCGCCGCGTCTGCATGCGATCGTCGCCCGCCTCGCCGACAATGCGGGCCTGCCCATGCCCCGCGTCTACATCATCGAGAATGCCCAGCCGAACGCCTTCGCGACCGGCCGCAACCCGGAGAACGCGGCGGTGGCCGCGACCACCGGGTTGCTCAAGC
>JAQVKV010000143.1 GCA_028694545.1 Zavarzinia sp.
TGCACCGCCGCCGGCATTTCCGAGAGTGATGCGGTGGGTCGGCTGGCATCGAGCCTGATCGGCTGGAGCCCGGCGGAAGCCGAGACGCAGGAAGCTGTCGCCACCACGATCCTGTTGCGCACCACAGTCGGCGAAAGACGTTGTCCCGCCGTCATCCTGCCCTATGTGCGCGAGGACGGGGTGCGGCTGCGCATCGCCATCATCCATGTAGCGGGCAGCGCTGTCGGCGCCCTCAGCGACTTCGAGCGCCGGGTGCTGGAAGCGTTACGCCGCGACGGAATCCGCACCCTTGGCGAAGGAATCTCGGGCCAGATCGAAGTGATCATGATCGACGCGGTGAGGCAACGCCTGGGATCACGCTGGCGCGTGGTTTCGGAAAAGGTCATGACGGTCGCCAGCACTCTCATCCGGCAACGCCTGCGACCGGGCGAGACCCACGCCCGCATCGCGGATACATGCTTCGTCGTCGCCTTCGCCACCCCCGACCTGGAGGAGGCGACGCGCCGGGCCGAGGCCATCGCGGCCGACATTCTGAGTCACCTGCTGGGCGACGCCGAGACCGCCGGCGGCTTCATCGTGAAGGGTGGCGCCGCGCCCCTGCCCGACTGGCCCGCCAGCCCGGATGGGGCACCGCCGGACCCGCAGGTGGGGCCCGGCCTCGACCTGCGCATCGCGGCCAGTCGCGATGCCTGGCGGGAAAAGACGGCGAGGGGCATCGCCGCGCTGATCCGCGACGCCGGCCTGGAAACCCGTCCTGTCCTTCGACGAGGGGCGAATTCAGGTCTTTACCTTGTCGATCTCGACCACGAATCCCGGATCAATCTCGAGGCACTGCGCCGGGCCGGGGTCTTCGCCCGGACCCATCCCGAAGTCGGCCTGCTGCCCTTCGCTCTCGCCATCGACCGGCTCTACCGCACGGTGGACGGCGATAGCGGCACGGCCCCGATCCTGGTCGTACCCCTGCCCCTCGCCCTGCTGCAGGAACGACAAGGCATGGAACAGTTCCAGGCCCTGGCCCGCCCGCTGCCGCCAGGCCTGCGCCGACAACTGATCCTGATGGTGACCGGGATCGCCCGCGACACCCCGCGCCAGCGCCTGACCGATATCGCCCAGCGCGTCGCCCATTTCTGCCGCCGGGTGAGCGTCGCCATCAATGGCTTGGAAGATGGCCCCATCGCCTATCAGGACATCAGGCCGACCGGCCTTCTGATACAATGGACGGACGACATGGCCCGCGAGGTGGCCCGCAACGACGAGCCCCTGCGCCGCCTGATCGACAATGCCCATCGCCATCATTGTCTCGTCGTCGCGCAGGGCCGGCCGGGCACCGGCGCGCCGATGCCGCCCGAATCCGAATTCCCGATCGACCTGACGATCGACGATCCCGACCGCGCTCCAGCCCTGGAATGAGACCATGCGCCCCGTAACCGCTTACGTCCTCGCCCTCGCCCTCCCCTCGGCCGGACCCGCCCTTGCCGCCGACGGCCCGGCCGGCCGCTATCATATCGACGTGGACGCGACCTGGCGCGCACTCGAGGAGACGGAGCAGGCGACGCCGCGCTGGCGCGAGATGCTGGAGAAGCAACGCGACGTGATGTTCCTCGTCTTCTCGGGCAACGAATTCTCGCTGGTCGCCGGCCCCTCGCTCGGCGGGCAGAGGCAGGGCACCTGCGAGTGGCACCTGGAACGCGATCTCCTGGTGTTCCAGAATTGCCGTAATGCGAAGGGGGGCGCCTTCGCGGTGAACGGCATCATCCGCTACGTCGCGGACGATGATACGCTCATGGTCGAAGGCAACGCCCCGGTGCCCGTCCGCTACCGCGTGGACTGACCGGGGCGCCGGGGCCTCACGCCGCCGCCGAGCGGGCGGCGGCCGCCAGCCGGTCGGCGATGGCGGGGCCGATCTGTTCCAGCACGCCGACATCCATCATCTCGTGGTGATGGCAATCGACCGGGATCAAATCGGGCGCGCCGAGAAGCGCGTCCCAGGCATCGGCCTGATGGTGGACGATATCATCCATCGCTTCGCCCTTGCCCTGTGTCGCCCGGAACAGCAGGGCGGGTTCCGCCAGTGCGCCGGCCCCCACGGGTTGCGGCACGAAGGATTGGGCAATGGCGAGATTATTGGCGATCGCCGCGCGCATGTTGTCGAACAGGGCCGGGTTCTTCTGGCCCATGCTCTGCACCAGCGGGATCGAATAGACGTCATATTGCTCGCACACGAGGTCCGCGAGGCCAGCCAGGGTTTCCGGCGGATTCTCGATCTCGTGGCCGACATAGGCGAGCGCCGCGCGCACATCCTCCGCCTCGGTCCGCGCCTTGCCCTGGACGTAAGGATAGCTGTCGAGCATGCAGAGAAAGGCGACGCTGTCGCCCGCCGCGCGCAGCAGCCGGGTGATTTCCTCGGCAACGAGGCCGCCGAAGGACCAGCCGAGCAGGGAATAGGGCCCCTTGGGCTGGATCGCCCTGATTTCGGCCAGATAGGCTTTCGCCATGGCCGGCACGCTGTCGAACAGGGGGGCCGACTTCGACAGGCCCGGCACCTGCAGGACGTGGATCGGCCGGTCCTTCACGTAGCGCAGCAGGCCGGCGTAGCTCCAGCCCAGCCCCACCACCGGATGGATGCAGAACAGGGGTGCTTCCGTCCCCTTCGCCTGCAGGGTGAGCAGCGGCTTGAACGGATCGTGGTCCGCCGCCTTCTCGATCTCCTCGGCAAGGCCGGCGATGGTCGGCTTCGAGAAGACGGAGACCAGCGGGATCTCGAGGTTGAAGCGCGCCTGCAGGGTCGAGATCATGCGCGCCGCCTGGATCGAATCCCCGCCCAGATCGAACAGATTGTCGTGGATGCCCACCTTGTCGACCTCGAAGATCTCGGCCCACAGGGTGGCGAGCACTTCTTCCGTCGGCGTGCGCGGGGCGACGTAACCCAGCTGATCGCGCCATTCCGGCGCCGGCAGCAAGGCCCGGTCGAGCTTGCCGTTGATCGACAGCGGCAAGGTGTCGAGGGGAACGAAAGCGGACGGGATCATGTAATCCGGCAGGCTCTTCGCCAATTCGGCGCGCAAGTCCGCCGCCTCGGGCATGGTGCCTACCAGATAGGCGACCAGCATCTTGCCCCGGCCGGCATCCTCGCGCAGCAGGACAACGGCGCGTTCGATGCCGTCAATGGCGAGAAGGGCGGATTCGACCTCGCCCGCCTCGACCCGGAAACCGCGGATCTTGATCTGGAAGTCGCTGCGGCCAAGGTATTCAAGCACGCCGTCCTCGCGCCAGCGCGCGATGTCCCCGGTCTTGTACAGGCGCCCCTCGCCGAAGGGGTCGGCCACGAAGCGTTCCGCCGTCAGCTCCGGACGGTTCAGGTAACCATCGGCAAGGCCAAGGCCGCCGATATAGAGATCGCCCGGCGCGCCCACGGGCACGCGCTGCATCGACTTGTCGAGGACGTGGACCTTGGTGTTCCAGACCGGGCGGCCGATCGGCGGCGCGTCGAGATCATCGCCGTCGAGCAACATGGCGGTCGACCAGATCGTCGTCTCGGTGGGACCATAGAGGTTCAGCACCGGATGGCCGAGCCCGCGCATGCGCCGGGCCAGCGCGCCCGGCAACGCCTCACCGCCGACGAGGGGCCGAAGGCCGGCCAGCGCCTCAAGGTGATCGGCCAGCAGCGCCTGCCACAGGGACGGTGTCGCCTGCATCAGGGTTGCGCCCTGCGCCTTGATCGAGAGAGAGAGAAGACGGGGGTCACGCACCACATCGCGCGGGGTGACGATGACGGAAGCGCCCGTCGCCAGCGGCATGAAAAGTTCGAGCGCCGCGATGTCGAAGGCGATGGTTGTGACCGCCATCAGCCGGTCGGCCGGCGACAGCCCCGCCACCTCGGCATAGGTCAACAGGCAATTGGTCAGCGCCCGATGGGGAATGACCACGCCCTTGGGCCGCCCGGTCGAGCCCGAGGTGAAGATGACATAGGCGGTATCGGCGGCCGTAAGACCCGCGCGGGCAGGCGCCGTCGCCGGCTGGCCGGCGGTCGAGACCTTGTCCGTCAGGAAATGCGGCACGCCTTCGGGCAGCAGGGTGGAAAGCTCGCTGGTAGTCAGCGCCAGCGCCGGCGACGCGTCCTCCAGCGTCATGGCGAGGCGGGCCGGCGGCGCGCCGGTGTCGAGCGGCAGATAGGCGCCGCCGGCCTTGTGAATGGCGAGAAGCGCCGTGACCAGCCCTTCGTCGCGCGGCAGGGCGACAGCGACGAGCGCGCCGGGCCCGATACCCTGCGCCTTCAGGACATGGGCGAGCCGGTTCGCCGCCGCGTCGAGAGCGGCGTAGGAGACGATGCGATCGCCGGCGATCACGGCCGGCGCCTCCGGCATCTCACGCGCGCGGGCCTCGAACAGGTCGATCCAGGGCGCGTCGGGAACCGGATGATCCGTATCGTTCCACGGCCCCGCCATCAGGGCGCGTTCTTCCGGATCGAGAATGTCGAAACCGGCGATCGGCGCGTCGGGCGCCGCCACCGCCGCCTCGACCAGGCGGTTCAGCCGGCGCAGATGAGCGTCCAGCTCCGCGGGCGTGTAAAGGCCCGGGTTGGCGTCCACGTCGATACGCAGCCCCTGACCGTCGTTGCGGTCGTAGACGAAGATTGTGATGTCCTCGATCGAGCCGTTCGACAGATTATGCGGCGTCGACGTCGCCGCGCCGAAGCGCAGATCGTAGTGGAAGGGTTCGATGTTGATCGCGGTCCAGGAAATCTGGCGGTTGTCGTTGGTCAGGCCGAGATCGCGGCGCACTTCCTCGAAACGATACTGCTGGTGACGCAGGGCATGCAGCACGGTCCTGGAGACCTGCTGCGCCAGCTCGTTCAGGGTCTGGGCCGGCGACATGGCGAGGCGGATGGTGACCGCATTCGCCATCAGGCCCGGGATCCGGCGCAGCGAGGCATTGGTGCGCGCGGTGACCGGCATGCCCAGCACCAGGTCCTCGGACCCGGTGGCCCGGTAGATATAGGCGGCGAGCAGGGCGATCAGGGCCTGCGGCAGGCTGATGGAGCGCGCCTTCGCCATGTCGTGCAGGCGCTCGGTGATCTCGGCCGAGAGGTGGCCGGTCGCGCGCTGCAGCCCACCGGTCGAATGGCCTGGCCGACGCGACAGGGAGATCGGCTCCGGCAGGTCGGCCAGATGCTCGGTCCAATATTGCTTGTCGCGCTGGTAGCGGGGCGAGGCGCGGTAATGTGCTTCGTGTTCGTTGATTTCCGCGAAACCGCCGAAGCTGCAGGGTTCCGCCTCGCGATCCTCGGCCAGCGCATTATAAAGCTCCGCGATGCGGCGCGCGATCAGGCCGCCGGCGAAACCGTCGAGCACGATGTGATGGCAGCGGTGCATCCAGAAATAATGCTCGGGACCAGCCTTGACGAGCGCGATCACCCACAGCGGATCACGGGCGAGATCAACGGGGCGGGTCAGTTCGTCCATCATCCAGGCGAAGGCCGCGCCCCGGGGATCGGTGGCGGCGGAGACATCGACGAAAGGCAGTTCGCGATCGAATTCGGCGCGAATTTCCTGATAGGGCACGCCGTCGTGCTCGACGATCGAGACGCGCGCCGTCTCGGCTTCGTCGGCCAGACGATACATCGCCTCCATGAACAGGTCCTCGTTCACGACACCATGGATTTCCAGGCATTCGGCGATGTTCACGACGGCGTCGGGTGGGGCGATCTTGTGAGCGATCCACAGACCGCGCTGCGCCACCGACAGCGGCAGCAGGCGCGTTTCGGCACCCGATTCCAAGCGTTTGAATCCGATCCTGTCGATGCTGTTCATGTTACGCAATCTCCCCGGCCCATTCCGTCCGGCACGCTGAATTTCAGCTGCCGGCATCGCCCCAAGAGCGGTTTTCACCGCCCGCCGATCCCCCTGGCGTTCCCCTGGATCGAGCTTCGCCGACAACCGAAGCCCGCCACGACTATGGCGGCCTCCCGCCCGAATGGTTCTATAATTGCCTTCAAAATAGGGTTAACTGCCCGCGCGCGATTTCCACCCTCTGGCCAGCGCGCCTCTATAAATATGGTGCCCCCTCCTTGCTGCGATGCAATGGAATATCGCCCAACCCCTTCATTTTACAGGCATGACAACACCTCTGATTGAAGCAACTTTCTGTTAATGGTGGTGGTTGTATCTAAATCTGCACCGACGAGTTGTCATTTCGAGATTTATCGAACAATCTTGTCGGCAAAAATGCCGCGCCGCAAAATCCAAATTCGCGGCAAGACCATCCATATCGGTTCAAAATGGACCGAATTTGGATTATTGGGCAGACCCGACCACCATAAGGTGGCACCGGTCAAGTTCGCGCGTCCGGAGTTCGAGAACCGCCATGAAACACAGTGCCGATCACCCCCGGGCAGGGCATGAACGCGGTGCGAGCGCGATCCTCTTCGCCATTGCCCTGCCGCTGCT
>JAQVKV010000144.1 GCA_028694545.1 Zavarzinia sp.
GAGCTCCTGCCAAAGCCGGTGAAGCCCGCCGCGCTGCGCGCCTATCTCGACCATCTGCGCAAGGATATCGGCCTTGCTGTCGCGAGCTGAGGGGGGGACGGTTGCCGCGCGGATGTGTCATCCGGGCGAAGGCCGGGTTCTTTTTTCAGGTATGGGCGCCATCTCGTCATGAGGTCCCGGCCCGCGCCGGGACGACGGAAATGGGGGGACGCGGGCCCTTCAGTCCACCGTCTTGAAGTCGAGGAGACGCGCGGCGATTACCGCCTGGGTTCGGCTGTGCACGCCGAGTTTCTTCAGGATCGCGGTGACATGGGCCTTCACCGTTGCCTCGCCAACGCCGAGTTCGTAGGCGATCTGCTTGTTGAGCAGGCCCTGTGACATCATCGACAGAACCTTGAGCTGTTGCGGCGTAAGCTCGCCGAGGCGCCGGGCGATGTCCTGCCGATTTGATCCGGTGTCCTCGCCGCCGCCAGCGCGGCCTGCGGGCAGCCACACCTGTCCGTCCAGGATCTGGCCGATCGCCTCCGCGATGGTCTCCAGCGGCGACGACTTCGGAATGAAGCCCGAGGCGCCGAATTCGATGGCGCGGCGCATCACGGTTTCGTCGTTGGTGGCGGAGACCATGGCGACAGGTACCATGGGGTGCGCTGCGCGCATGGCGGCAAGGCCGGTGAAACCGTCCATGCCCGGCATGTTCAGATCGAGAATGACGAGATCAACCGAGCCCAGGTTGTCGACGAGCTGTTTCGCTTCGTCGAGGCTCGAGGCGTCATGAACCCTGACGTCGCTCAGGTTTTGTATCAGGGCGTGGCGCATCGCGTCACGAACCAAAGGGTGATCGTCGGCGATGACTACGGTCCAGCCGCCTTCCGTGGCTTCCATGGTTGTAATCTTTCGTTCCCTCCTTGAGGACCCTAGCGGGCATCGGCGGTGCGGCGCAATCACCGTTTGCGATTCTGCCCTTTTTGGTACGCCAGATGAATGAATTAGACCTAAGTAGGGGGTGGCCGACAAGGGCGATACCGGTAAACGAAACCGACGGCACGAAAGATGCCGACACGCAGAGAGGATAATGACGGGGGAGCATCGCGGCCTACAGGCGGTCCTCTGTCCAGTGAGTTGGGGGGATGCCGCTTTGAGCGACCTGGTTCTCGAAACCACAGGCCTGACGAAGGAGTTCCGTGGCTTCGTCGCCGTCAAGGATGTGAACCTCAAGGTTCGCAGGGGCAGCATTCATGCCCTGATCGGCCCGAACGGTGCCGGCAAGACCACCGTCTTCAACCTGCTGACCAAATTCCTGCTGCCGACCTCGGGCATGGTCCGGTTCAACGGCCGCGACATCACGCGCTCCAAGCCCGCCGAGATCGCGCGCATGGGGGTGGTGCGGTCGTTCCAGATTTCCGCCGTCTTCCCGCACCTGACGGTGCTGGAGAATGTGCGCGTGGCGCTTCAGGCGCCGAGCCCAAAGGTGTTCCATTTCTGGCGTTCGGTGCGTGAATTCGACTATCTCGACGAGCGCGCGAAGCAACTGGTCGAGGATGTCGGCCTCGGGCCGTTCCTGCATACGCCGGCGGTCGAGCTTTCCTACGGCCGCAAGCGCGCGCTCGAGATCGCGACGACGCTGGCGCTCGAGCCTGATCTCATGCTGCTCGACGAGCCGACGCAGGGCATGGGCCATGAGGACGTGGGGCGTATCATCGAACTGATTCGGCGGGTGCGCGAGGGGCGCACCATCCTGATGGTCGAGCACAACATGTCCGTCGTCTCGGGCCTGTCCGACACGATCACCGTGCTGCAGCGCGGGCAGATCCTGGCGGAAGGCCCCTACGACCAAGTCTCGAACAACCCGGATGTGATCGAAGCCTATATGGGGACCGGCCATGGCTGACGCCGTAATGAAGATGGCACCCGCCGCCGCCGGCGAAACGCGCCTGAAGATCGAGGGGCTGAACGCCTATTATGGCGAAAGCCATGTGCTGCATGGCGTCGACATCGAAGTCCGGCGGGGCGAGGTGGTCGCCCTGCTCGGGCGGAACGGCGCCGGCAAGACCTCGACCCTGCGCTCGATCATGGGGCTGGTGGGCCGGCGTACCGGCTCGATCGTGCTCGGCGGCACCGAGACGGTGGCCATGGCGCCACACCGCATCGCCCGCCTCGGCATCGGTTACGTGCCCGAGGAGCGGGGCATTTTCGCCAGCCTCAACGTGCAGGAAAACCTGATGCTGCCGCCGGTGATCCGGCCGGGCGGCATGTCGGTCGCCGATATTTTCGCGCTGTTTCCCAACCTGAAGGAACGGCTCTACAGCCCGGGGACCAAGCTTTCGGGCGGTGAGCAGCAGATGCTGGCGATCGCCCGCATCCTGCGCACCGGCGCCGATTTCATTCTGCTGGACGAGCCGACGGAAGGCCTTGCCCCCGTCATCGTGCAGCAGATCGGCCAGGCCGTGCGCCGGCTGAAGGAGGGCGGCCTGACCATGATCCTGGTCGAGCAGTCGATCCACTTCGTCTCGACGATCGCCGACCGCTTCTACGTCATGGAGGACGGCCACGTGGTCGACAGCCTGACCGCGGCGGAACTGGCGGCGGACCGTGACCGCCTGGTCACCTATCTCGGCGTGTAATTCAATCGATAACAAACGAACCGATCAATTCGATCGTTACTGGGGAGGTATGATGATGTTCAAGAAGGCTCTTCTCGCCGGTGTCGCCGTTTCCGCGCTGACGGCCGGCTCCGCGATGGCCGAAGGTATTTCGGGTGACAAGGTGGTGATCGGCGTGCTGACCGATCTCTCCTCCGTCTATGCGGACGTGGCCGGCAAGGGTTCGATCGTCGCGGTCGAACTCGCGGTCGAGGATTTCGGCGGTACCGTTCTCGGCAAGCCGATCGAAGTGGTGAGCGCCGACCACCAGAACAAGCCCGACATCGCCTCGAATATTGCCCGTGAATGGATCGACGCGAAGGGTGTCGACGTCATCACCGACCTTGTCACCTCGTCCGTCGGTCTCGCGGTCCAGGGCATCGGCGGCGAGAAGGGCGTGGTCACCATCAACTCGGGTGCCGCCACCGTGCGCCTGACGCAGAAGGAATGCACCGCGACAGGCTTCCACTGGATCTACGACACGTATGCCCTTGCCCATGTGACGGCGCCGGCGGTGATCTCGGGCGGTGGCGACAGCTGGTACATCATCACCGCCGACTACGCCTTCGGCCACAGCCTCGAAGCCGATGCCACCCAGGTGATCAAGGACATGGGCGCGACCCTGGTCGGTTCCGTGCGTCACCCGTTCCCCTCGGCCGACCTGTCGTCCTTCCTCCTGCAGGCGCAGGCCTCGGGCGCCAAGGTGGTTGGTCTCGCCAACGCTGGCCAGGACACCATCAATTCGGTGAAGCAGGCGTCGGAATTCGGCATCGTCGCCGGTGGCCAGAAGCTGGTCGCCCTTCTCGCCTTCCTGTCCGACATCCATTCGATCGGCCTCGAACTGGGGCAGGGGCTGAACGTCACCACCGGCTTCTACTGGGACATGGATGACGAAACCCGCGCCTTCTCGAAGAAGTTCTTCGACAAGTTCGGCAAGATGCCGACCATGGTGCAGGCCGCGGACTATTCCAGCACCCTGCATTACCTGAAGGCGGTCGCCGCCGCCGGCACCGACGACGGTGTCACGGTCGCCGCCAAGATGAAGGAAATGCCGATCGAGGACGCGGTGATCCATCACGGCACCATCGCGGCCAACGGCGGCGTGATCCACGACATGTACCTGATGGAGGTCAAGAAGCCCGAGGAATCGACGGGCGAATGGGACCTCTACAAGCTCGTGAAGACCGTGCCTGGCGCCGAGGCGTTCCAGGACCCGAAGGCATCGGGCTGTGCCCTGGTGCAGTGACGTAAACGACAGGTGAACCGACGACGACGGGATCGTTGCCATGTTTGAACTGATCGGCATTCCGCCACAGGCTCTGTTCGGCCAGCTGTTGCTCGGCTTGATCAACGGCTCCTTCTATGCCCTGCTCAGCCTCGGCCTTGCCGTGATTTTCGGCATGCTGAACGTGATCAACTTCGCCCATGGCGCCCTCTACATGCTGGGGGCGTTCGTGGCCTGGTTCCTGCTGGAATATGCGGGGATCGGCTATTGGGGGGCGCTGATCCTGGCGCCCGTCGTCGTCGGGCTCGTCGGCATCGTCATCGAGAAGACGATGCTGCAGCGGCTCTACAAGCTCGACCATCTCTATGGCCTGCTGTTCACCTTCGGGATCGCGCTGATCCTCGAAGGGGCCTTCAAGCACGAGTTCGGCGTGTCCGGCCAGTCCTATGCGACGCCCGCGCTGCTGAAGGGCGGCACCAATCTCGGCTTCATGTTCCTGCCGTTCTATCGCGGCTGGGTCGTGGTGCTGTCGATCCTGGTCTGCCTCGCCACCTGGTACGCGATCGAGAAGACGCGGCTTGGCTCCTACCTGCGCGCGGCGACGGAAAACCCGCGTCTGGTGCAGGCCTTCGGCATCAACGTCCCGGTGATGATCACGCTCACCTACGGAGTGGGCGTGGCGCTCGCCGGGCTTGCCGGAGTGATGGCGGCGCCGATCTATTCGGTCAATCCGCTGATGGGTTCGCATCTCATCATCGTCGTCTTCGCGGTCGTCGTGATCGGCGGCATGGGCTCGATCTTCGGCGCCGTGGTCTCGGGTTACATGCTCGGCCTGCTCGAGGGCCTGACCAAGGTATTCCTGCCCGAAGCCTCGAATATCGTCGTCTTCGTGATCATGGTGGTGGTGCTGTTGCTTCGTCCCGCCGGCCTCTTCGGACGGGAGCGCTGATCATGTCCGTCAAATATTCCACCACGCCTTCGGGCACCGTCACCGGCCGTCTCGCTGGCAAGGCCAGCCTGATCATCGGCGCGATCCTGATCGTCGCCCTGCTGGCCGCGCCCTATGTGCTCTACCCCGCCTTCGTCATGAAGGCGCTGTGCTTCGCGCTTTTCGCCTGCGCCTTCAACCTGATGCTCGGCTTCGTCGGCCTGCTGTCCTTCGGCCATGCCGCCTTCTTCGGCGCGGCCGCCTATGCGACCGGCTATGCCGCGAAGTTCTGGGGCCTGACCCCCGAACTCGCCATTCTCTTCGGCGGGGTCGTGGGTGGGGGCTTCGGCTTCATCTTCGGCTGGGTGGCGATCCGCCGCCAGGGCATCTATTTCGCCATGATCACGCTCGCCCTGTCGCAGATGGTGTTCTTCCTCGCCCTGCAGGTGACCGGTATCACCGGCGGCGAGGACGGGCTGCAGGGCGTGCCGCGCGGCGATTTCCTCGGGCTGATCAGCCTCGAGGATCCGCTGGCCATGTATTACTTCGTGGTCGCGGTGTTCCTGGTCTGCTTCGCCTTCATCTGGCGCATCGTGAATTCGCCCTTCGGCGCCGTGCTGAAGTCGATCCGCGAGAACGAGCCGCGCGCCATCTCGCTCGGCTACAACGTCGATCGCTTCAAGCTGATCGCCTTCACCCTGTCGGCGGCGCTGACCGGTATCGCGGGGGGGACCAAGTCGATCTCGGTCCAGCTCGCCTCGCTCACGGACATCCAGTGGCAGATGTCGGGCGAAGTGATCCTGATGACCCTGCTGGGCGGCGTCGGCACCCTGGTCGGGCCAGCCGTGGGCGCGACGCTCGTGGTCTCGCTGGAGAATTTCCTGGCGACTTCGGGCCTGCCCGTGACCACGGTGATCGGCGTCATCTTCGTCGTCTGCGTGCTCGCCTTCCGGCGCGGCATCGTGGGCGAGTTCAACGCCTTTCTCGGCCGCCGCAAGCACTGAGGCGTCAGGGACGTCTTCCCGGCGAAAGCCGGGATCTCGTCCGATGGAGCCCCTGTCGTCGAAAGCTCCCGGCCTGCGCCGGGACGACGCGGTGGGGGAGAGGTTGCGGGGCCGGGGGCTTCGGCGTATGACGGGCGCCTTTCCCTCGGTCACCGGTGATGGGCGATGAACGAAAACCGCGTCTGGCAGCGTTTCCTTTCCGGCCGCCGGCTCGACCTCGCCAATCCGGCCTCCTTCGATTTCGAGGATACGGATCTGGCGCTCGGCCTGTCGCGGGTGGCGCGCTGGAACGGGGCGACGCGGGGCGAATACGCCTATTCCGTGGCCCAACATTCCCTCGACGTCCTGGCCGAGGTCCGGCGCGCGACGCCTGCTTCCAAGCTCTCCCTCAAGCTCGAACTCGCGAGCTTGCTGCATGACGCCTGCGAAGGCTTGCTCGGCATGGATGTCATCACGCCGCTGAAGCCCTTCCTCGGCCCCGCCTGGCGGCAGCTGGAGGATGGCGTGCAGCGCGCGGTCCATGCACGCTATGGCTTGCCGTTCCCCCTTCCGGCGGAGATGACGAAGCGGATCAAGAAGGCGGACCGGGCGCTTGCCGCGACCGAGGCCGTGCAACTTGTCGGCCTGACG
>JAQVKV010000145.1 GCA_028694545.1 Zavarzinia sp.
CGGGGGCTGCTGGGGTGATGGCGGGGCTTGGGCCGGACGCCAACGCGCTCAGCTTCATGACGGCGGCGCCGGTTGCGATCGCCGGCATTCCCTGTCTCGTCTCCCGCTCCGGTTATACGGGCGAGGATGGTTTCGAGATTTCCGTGCCGGCGGACCGGGCGGCCGAACTGGCGCGCGCCTTCCTTGCCGCCGGTGCCGCCCCCATCGGCCTTGGCGCGCGGGACAGCCTGCGTCTCGAGGCCGGGCTCTGCCTCTATGGCCACGACATCGACACGACGACCGATCCGATCGAAGCCTCGCTGGCCTGGACCGTGCCGAAGCGCCGCCGCGCGGCCGCCGATTTCCCCGGTGCCGCCCGCGTGCTGGCCGCGCTGGAAAAGGGTGTCGCGCGCAAACGTGTCGGCATCCGTCCGCTCGGCCGGGCGCCGGCCCGCGAGGGCACGGTAATCGCGGCGCCGGGCGGGGCCGAGATCGGTATCGTCACCTCGGGCGGTTTCGGGCCCACGGTGGAAGGTCCGGTCGCCATGGGGTACGTGCCGCCCGAATATGCCACCCCCGGCACGAAACTGGACCTCATCGTGCGCGGCAAGCCGCTGCCCGCCGAAGTTGCCACGCTTCCCTTCGCTCCCCATCGCTACGCCAAGGCTTGAGAGACCGTCATGACCGTCAAATACACCAAGGACCACGAGTGGATCGCCGTGACCGGCTCGACCGGCCGTGTCGGCATCACGGATTATGCCCAGTCGCAGCTCGGCGACATCGTCTTCGTCGAACTGCCGGCGATCGGCAAGGCGCTGGAGAAGGGCGGCGAGGCGGCGGTCGTCGAATCCGTGAAGGCCGCTTCCGAAGTCTATTCGCCGGTTACCGGCACGGTGACCGCGGCGAACGAGCCGCTGGCCGACGAGCCGGCGCTGGTCAATTCCGACCCGCGGGGCGAAGGCTGGTTCTTCGAGGTCGAGCTGGCGGATGCGTCGGAGCTGGACGGCCTGATGGACGAAGCCGCCTACAAGGATTATGTCGCGTCGCTCGACTGAGGTGTGATGCCATGCGTTATCTTCCCCTGACCGGGGCCGATCGCACCGCCATGCTGGCGGCGATCGGCGCTCCCTCGGTTGACGATCTGTTCCGCGACGTGCCGGTTTCCGCGCGTCTGCCCGGTCCCGTGGACCTGCCCGCCCATCTCGGCGAATGGGAGGTCGAGAAGGCGATCGCCGCCATGGCCGCCAGGAACCGCCATTCGGGCGATCTGGCGAGCTTCCTCGGCGCCGGGGCCTATCGCCATCACGTGCCGGCGGCGGTGGACCATCTGATCCAGCGCTCGGAATTCCTCACATCCTATACGCCGTACCAGCCGGAAATCGCTCAAGGGACGCTGCAGTACCTCTTCGAGTTCCAGACCCAGGTGGGGATGCTGACCGGGATGGAGGTCGCCAATGCCTCCATGTACGACGGTTCGACCGCCTGTGCCGAGGCCGTCGAGATGGCGCGGCGCATCACCGGGCGCAAGCGCGTGGTGCTGTCGGGCAACCTGCATCCCCATTATGCCGAGGTGATCCGCACGCTCGGCGCCCTGCATGAGACGGACATCGTACAGGATGCGCCCCGCCCCGCCGGGGGCGAGGCCCTGGTGCCCGCGCTCGACAAGGCGACGGCCTGCGTCGTCGTGCAATATCCGGATGTCTTCGGCAATATTCGCGACCTCTCGGCGCTGGCGGCGGCGGCGCAGGCGAACGGCGCGCTTCTCGTCGTCGCCGTGACCGAGGTGGTTTCGCTTGGCGCCCTGGTGCCGCCGGGCGCCATGGGGGCCGACATCGTGGTGGGCGAGGGGCAGGGGCTGGGTGGGGGCCTTGGCTTCGGCGGGCCCTATCTCGGGCTGTTCGCCACGCGTGCCAAATATGTCCGCCAGATGCCCGGGCGCCTGTGCGGCGAGACGGTGGACGCGGAGGGGCGGCGCGGTTTCGTCCTCACCCTGTCCACGCGGGAACAGCATATCCGGCGCGAGAAGGCAACCTCGAACATCTGCACCAATTCCGGGCTCTGTTCGCTGGCCTTCACCATCCATCTCTCGCTGCTGGGCGAGGCGGGCTTCACGAAGCTTGCCGCGCTGAACCATGCGCGGGCCGTTCAGGCGGCGCAGGCGCTGGCGGCGGTGCCGGGCGTTTCCGTGCTCAATCCGGCCTTCTTCAACGAATTTACCCTGAAGCTTTCGAGGGAAGCGGCCGGGGTGGTGGAGGCGCTGGTGGCGAAGGGCATCCTCGCCGGCGTGCCCGGGGCGCGGCTGTGGCCCGGGCAGGCGGATCTGGCGAACATTCTGCTGGTCGCCGTCACCGAAACCAATACGACGGCGGAGATCGAGGCTTTCGCCGCCGCCCTTGCCGAGGTGCTCGCATGATGAACCGTCAGGGAAGGCCCACGGCGCCGGGCGAAGGCGCTGCCGGGCGTATCGAAACCGTGCTCGGCCATCGCGGCCTCGATCACGAGGAAGCGTTGATCTTCGAGATCGGGCAAGGCGGTCGCAGTGGCGTCGACCTGCCGGACGTGCCGGCGGTCGAAAGCCGGCTGGGCGGCCTTGCGCGGAACGATACGATCGGCCTGCCCGGCCTGTCGGAACCCCAGGTGGTACGCCATTACGTGCGCCTGTCGCGGCGGAACTACGCGATCGACATGGGGCTCTATCCGCTCGGCTCCTGCACGATGAAGCATAATCCGCGCCTGAACGAGAAGCTGGCGCGCCTGCCGGGCCTGGCCGACCTTCATCCGCTGGCGCCGCTGTCCACCGTCTCGGGCGCCATCGAGCTGATGGGGACGCTAGCCCATTGGCTGAAGGTGCTGACCGGCATGCCGGCGGTGGCGCTCAGCCCCAAGGCCGGCGCCCATGGCGAGCTGTGCGGCATGATGGCGATCCGCGCCGCCCATGTGGCCAAGGGCGAGGGCGCGCTGCGCACCCGCGTGCTCGTGCCCGAAAGCGCCCATGGCACCAACCCCGCCACCGCCGCCTATTGCGGCTTCAAGGTGGATCCGGTGCCGGCCACGGAAGACGGCCGCGTCGATCTCGCCGCCCTGAAGGCGAAGCTCGGGCCGGATGTTGCCGCGATCATGCTGACCAACCCCAATACCTGCGGGTTGTTCGAGCGCGACATTCTCGAGATCGCCGAGGCTGTCCATGGCGTGGGCGGCTATTTCTACTGCGACGGGGCGAATTTCAACGCGATCGTCGGGCGCGTGCGGCCGGGGGACCTTGGCGTCGACGCCATGCACATCAACCTGCACAAGACCTTCTCCACCCCCCATGGCGGCGGCGGACCGGGCTCCGGCCCTGTCGTCCTGTCGGACGCGCTGGCGCCCTTCGCGCCCTTGCCCTGGGTGGTCGAGACGGATGGCGGCTACACGCTGGTGGAAGCGGAAGCGGGCGAAAGCTTTGGCCGCATGGCCGCCTTCCACGGCCAGATGGGCATGTTCGTGCGGGCATTGGCCTACATGATGAGCCATGGCGCCGACGGGCTGGCCCAGGCGGCGAGCGACGCGGTGCTGGCGGCCAATTACATCCAGGCGAAACTGTCGGACGTGATGACGGCGGCCTTCGAGGGCCCCTGCATGCACGAAGCCCTGTTCGACGATCGCTTCCTGAAGGATACGGGGGTCACAACTCTCGATTTCGCCAAGGCCATGATCGACGAGGGCTACCATCCGATGACCATGTATTTTCCGCTGGTGGTCCATGGGGCGATGCTGATCGAGCCGACGGAAAGCGAATCCCGCGAAAGCCTGGACGCCTTCATCGCAGTCATGCGGGCATTGGCGACAGCGGCCAAGGCGGGCGAGGTGGAACGCTTCACCGGCGCCCCGCATTACGCCCCGCGCCGCCGCCTGGACGAGACGGCGGCGGCGCGAAAGCCCGTGCTGCGTTGGACACCGGCGGTGCCGGTGCAAGCGGCGGAATGACCCTTGTGAACATCACCGGCCCGTGTTTCTGGTCGGTGATGTTCTCCTTTTGGTTGTCTTGATGTAGACTGGTGTCCCGATACTCCGTTCGAGGGGCGCCATGAGCCGAATCGCTCCGCATCTTTGCCTGTGTCTCTGGCTGTTGATCGTTTTCGCCGCGCCCGGCATCGCGGCACCCGAGGAACTGGCGCGACCGCCTGCGCCGGCCCCCGCCGCTCCGACCGAGATTCCGCCGGAAATCGAGCCGAATCTGGCCGAAGGGAAGGCCTTGTGCGAGGGCGGCTTTATGGCGCCCTACAAGCACGAGGAAGAGGCGCGAGAGATTTTCCATAACTGGTGTCGTGAAAACCTGGCGCGCATCAGGAAGAACACGCGCTACCCGCCCCTGGCGATCGTGGCCCGCGCGTCTGGCATGGTGATTGTCAGGATGGTGGTCAGCGTCCGTGCCCGTGTGAGCCCGTGCGAGATGGTCCGCTCCAGTGGCAGCCGGTCGCTGGACGACTATACGGTGAAGGCTGTCTGCGGCACTGAATACCTGCCTGTGCCGCCCGAACTCGGCGTGGACGAACTCGTGATCTGGGTCCCCATGGGCTACCGGTATTGGGATTGACCATTGCCGCTCAGCGTCGGCGTGGCCTGATGCTGTCGTGGCCCCAGGTGATCACCAGATCGCCCGGGGGGAAGGTGTCGTAGATCAGGTCGAGACCTAGCTCGGCCTCGGCCAGCCGGCCCTTGTCGAAGACGGAAGCCATGAATTTGGACCGTGCTTCGATGCCGAAGTCGCGGGCGATCTCGGCACCGAAAGGCCCGAGGGGGCGGGCGTCGTAGAGATGCAGCACGATGCGGAACAGCACGGGTTCGCGGCGGCGCAGATCGTCGATCAGGCGCCGGGCATGGTCCGGGGGCAGGGCGCAATGGCCGAAATAGTCGATCGCCATCGCGCCATCATGACCGGTTTCCCGTTTCCGTCGGTGAACGGCGTCACCGGTCCTCAGAATCCCGAGACCAGAAGCCGGTTGGCCTGGAACACGGGCCGGCCGGCGACGATGGTGGCGGCGACCCGGGGCAGGGCCGGCTGTTCGTCGTCGACGAGGACGAAGTCGGCGCGCGCCCCCGGGCGGATCATGCCGCGATCGGTCATGCCCGCGGCGCTCGCCGGATTGGCCGAGATCAGGCCCCAGGCCTTGGCGAAGGGCAACACGCCTTCTCGCGCCAGGCGGAAGGCCGCGTGCAGCAGGGACGGGTAGTAATAGTCCGAGGCCAGCACCTGGCACATGCCCTTCGCCACCATCGGCGCCGCGCTGATGGCGCCGTTGTGGCTGCCGCCGCGCATGACATTGGGGGCGCCAAGCACGATGGGGTCGCCGAGGTCCCGGGCTTTCGCCGCCGCGTCTTCCGTCATCGGGAATTCGCTGATGGAGCAGCCCATCTGGTGGAAGGATACGCGTTGCGCGGCACTCGTGTCGTCGTGCGAAGCGGCGGCGACACGGGCTTCGGCGGCGGCGCGCGCCAGCCGGCGGATGGAGTCCGGCACTTCGCTCCGGCGGGCCCAGACATCGGCGATCAGGGCCTCGAAATGGCCAAGCGTCATCTTCGCCCGGTCGGCGTATTTCTGCAGCTTGGCGGGATGGCCGAGCAGCTTGTGGATATGGGGCGTATGGTCGTTGAAGGCGAGCAGGCGGATGCTGCCTTCCTCCAGCCACTCCAGGATTTCGTCCACCGCGTCGAGATTGAAGGTTTCGTGGCGCAGGTGGATATGGGTGTCGGCCGACAGCCGTCCGCGCATGTCGGTAAGGGTTTCCTTCAGGCGGTGCGCCATTTCGCGCCCGCGCAGGCCCGGCTCCCACGACCAGGTGATGGCATGGAACGCGGTGGTGATGCCGTTGCCGACGACCTGGAGATCGGTTTCCTGCAACGCGACGCCCAGCGATACTTCGACGCCGGGGCGCGGCATGATCTGGCGCTCGAAGGCGTCGCCATGAAGGTCGACAATGCCGGGCAGGACCAGGAGGCCACGGGCGTCGATCACGCGAAAGGCCGAGAAACCGGTCGCTCGGGTGGGGCCGGCGATGCGCCCGCCCTCGATGGCGAGCGAGCCTTCCTCGATCGTTCCGTCGGGCCAGAGAATACGGCCCCCCCTGATTTCGACGCGCATCGGCGTGTCCGCTCCATCCTGCATGATTTTTCCGAGCCTAGCGGTATTGGGTTGCAACGTGGTGACAGGAAGTTGTCTTTTGTGTGCCCGGCGTCACTTAAGCATGCCGTCCGAAATAATTTATAACCCATTGAAAAA
Source organism: Zavarzinia sp. (assembly GCA_028694545.1). Classification (GTDB taxonomy): domain Bacteria; phylum Pseudomonadota; class Alphaproteobacteria; order Zavarziniales; family Zavarziniaceae; genus Zavarzinia. Next base: position 6,236 of record JAQVKV010000145.1, read on the forward strand.
TATGTAAAAAACTAGACATTTCGGGCCTTTTGTCGAGCGCTCGCCGCCGAGTGTTCACCTTTGCGTCATCAAAATATCATTCTAGTCGTCTAGACCTATTACCGGTCGCGACGGGATGGGACGTCATGACGGGTTCAGTTTTCCACGGTGAATTGCACGCGCGGGCCCGAGAATCGGCTGTAACCGA
>JAQVKV010000146.1 GCA_028694545.1 Zavarzinia sp.
CGGCTGAAGCTGATCGCCTTCACCGCCGAACGCCAGACCGTGCAGCCCGGCACCGTGCTGGTCCGTCAGGGCGATCCGGGGGATGCCGCCTTCGTCGTGCTGTCGGGCACGGCTTCGGTCCATGTCGATACGGCGGACGGTTCGGCGCTGCGCATCGGCGAGGTTCAGACGGGCATCCTGTTCGGCGAGGTGGCGCTGCTCGCCGACGTGCCGCGCACGGCGACGGTGCAGGCCGAGACGGAAATGGTCGTGCTCCGCCTCGGCGCCGATCTGTTCTTCGACCTGGTGCAGGAGTTTCCCTCGGTCGGTGTCGCGGTGATGCGCGAGCTGGCCCGCCGCCTCGACCGCTCCACCACCATGTTGCGTGATCGCCGCTGATCAGAAGCGCAGGCGATAGCGCAGCATGCCCAGGTATTCGTCCGGCGCGATGGCGCTGTTGCCCGGATCGGTGACGTAGAGGAAATTGAAGCCGAGCAGTCCCTGCTCGCCCCAGGGCAGGGCATAGAAGGCTTCCCAGTCGATTTCGCGGCCTTCGCCACCGAGGGCGACGGTCATGGTCTCGCCGGTCACGGTGCCGTCGGCGTCGCGCCCGGTCGGGACCGACAACGCCAGTGTGCCGCCCGAACCGCGCAGGGGCTGGTGGCTGGTGAAGCCCCAGTGATCGCCGGCGACGACGGCATTGCGGCCGACGACGCCCAGCGTCCAGCTGTCGCTGGTCAGGTCCCGTGCTTCCGAGATGAAGGCGCCCGTGTCGCTCGTGTTGGTGACCGCGCGGTCGTAGCGGGCGACGATCGCCGTGTCCGCGCTGACGGCAAGGCGCGCCCCGACCGAAAGCTGCATCGTTTCCGCCCCGTTGAGGGACAGCGCGCCGACACCGGTCGCGCCCAGCATCTGGCCCCGTTCCTGGACATAGCCGAGGCCGGCCTCCAGCGTCAGGCCGTGGCCGACGTCATGGCGCAGCGATGCCTGCACGCCGGTCGCCCCCTGGGAAAAGCCGTCGGCACCGATCAGGCCGCTGTCCGGCGCCTCGTTCATCATGGCGATCGAGAAGGCGGTGCGCTCCGAGAGCATGGTGTCGATACCGATGACGGCGCCGCCATCAGCCAGCGACAGGGCACCCGGCACCAGCGCGTCGGGTAGCAGGGACAGGCCGGCTTCGGTCGGCAGGCTGTCGTTGGCGGGCATGGCTTCGGCGAAGCCGGTGTTCATGCCGGTGAAGAGGATCGTTTCGTCGCCGAGCGCCAGGCGCAGGGAGGCGACCATGGTACGGCCATCGCGGGTAACACCATGCAGGGCGGCGCCCGCGCTGACCTCTTCCTGCTTCGAGGACAGGGACAGGCGCATGCCCGGTACGGCGGAGACATTCGAGAAATGGCCGCGGCCGAAGTCGCCGAAAGCGTCCGAGACGAAGTCGGGGCCATTGTCGCGGATCACCAGATCCGCCATGTCGACGGTGAAGGTAGCACCGTCGTAGTTGTCGAACAGGGCGACGGGAACACCGCCCAGCGCGCCCACGATGGCGTTTCCGACGATCGAGTTGCCGGAAATCGCGGCGCCTTCGCCGATGACGACGCCGCCCGTATAGACATTCTCGCCGACCGCATTGGCAACCAGCGTGCCGATCGGCTGGGTCGCGGCGCCGAGATCGAGCAGGCCCTGGCCGTAGAGGCTGCTGTCGGCGTAGATGCCGCTCTTGTTCGCCGTGGTCATGACCCGGTTGACGATCTGGGCATTGGTGAGTTCGGGGAAGCGCGAAATGACAACGGCGAGCGCGCCCGAAGTGACGGCGGCCGCCATCGAGGTGCCGGACATGGTGAGATAGCCGCCGCCGGCATCGGTCGAGAGGATGCGCGAGCCGGGCGCGGCCAGGCACCAGGCGGCGGCATCGCCGCAGGCATTGGCGTAGGAGGCGAGCACGCCGTTCTCGTTCACCGCGGTGACGGCAACCGTCAGGGCCCTGGTGGCGGCATCGACGCTCGGCACCATGGCGGTGGCGTTCGGTTGATCGGCGCCGGCATTGCCGGTCGAGAAGACGACGATGGTGCCGAGGTCGGTGGCATGGCGTACGGCCGAGACCAGGCTGCTCGGGATCACCGCGTCGGGGCTGGAGCCCCAGGAATTGTTGACGATGTCGACGCCGACATCGGCGGCATAGGCAATCGCCTGATAGGGCGCGGTGCCGAAGCCCGACGTGGAGCCGTCGTCATTGGTCGCGAAACTGGTCAGGGGCAGGATCGTGGCGGACCAGGCGACCCCCTCCATGCCCGAACCGTCGCGCTTCGCGGCGATGGTGCCGGCCAGGTGGGTGGCGTGGGCGCTGACCAGATCATCACCCACCCAGTCGTTGCCGGTGCCGGCGATCTGGCCGGCCAGTTCGGCGACGCCGGTGTCGATCGCGCCGTCGTTCACGGCGACCACCACGCCCTGGCCCGAGGCACCGGTCGAATAGGCGGTGCTGGCGTTGATCATCGCCAGCGCGATCTCGCGGTAATATTCCTTGGTCTCGAAGCTGGCGATGGGCGCCGGGATCAGGGTCGCCACCGTATCGACCGTGGTCGTCACCGCGTCGAGCACGCCGGTCGTCCCGCTGGTGGTGGTGGCCGTGCCGGGTGACGAGGACGAATAGGCGACAGGTTCAGCCCCCCCTCCACCGCCACCACCACAGGCGGCGAGAAGGGCGACGAGGGAAGCGGAAGCACATTGGCCGAGACGGCGACCGACAGGGAATTTTTCGTTGTTCATCGTTCTGGTGTCCCGCTTGACAATGCGATGACACCAATTTGGAGGTTTATTCCCCTAATATTCCCTAAATGGGGGCAGTTTATCCGACGTCAAGTTCCAGAATGACGGGAACGTGGTCCGACGGCTTTTCCCAGCCGCGCGCTTCCCGCAGGGTTTTTGTCGCGATCAACCCGTCCTTCAGGTCCGGCGTGACCCAGATGTGGTCGAGGCGTCGGCCCTTGTCGGCGGCATTCCAGTCCGCCGCGCGGTAGGACCACCAGGAATAGAGCTTTTCCGTGGGCGGCACGAAGTGGCGGACAGCGTCGACCCAATCGTGCGCCGCCTGAACCTCGCCCAGAAGATCGGTTTCGATCGGGGTGTGGCTGACCACGTCCAGCAGCTTCTTGTGGCTCCAGACGTCGTGTTCGAGGGGGGCGACGTTGAAATCGCCGACCACGATGGCGCGTTTCTCGGTCTTCCGGCGCCTTTCGCCCCAGGCCACCATTTCACGCAGGAAGCGCAGCTTGTGGTCGAACTTCGGGTTCGCGTCCGGGTCCGGAATGTCGCCGCCCGCCGGGATGTAGAAATTGTCGAGCAGCAGCCCGTCCTCGAAGGTGACGCGCAGGTGGCGGGCGTCGCCCATTTCGCACCAGTCGTCCTTCTCGATCTTCGCGAAGGGACGCTTCGAGGCGATGGCGACGCCGTGATAGCCCTTCTGCCCCGCGATCGCGAGATGGGGATAGCCCGCCTCGATCAGGGCGTTGCGCGGGAAGGAATCCTCGATCGTCTTGATCTCCTGCAGGCACAGGACGTCCGGCGCCTGCTCGGCGAGGAAGCGTTCGACGATGCCGATGCGCAGGCGCACCGAATTGATGTTCCAGGTGGCGATGCTCAGGGGGGCCATGGCGGGTCCGTTCAGGCTTACAGGTTCTCGTCGTCGAGGGCGACGATCTCGCAATCGGAAAGCGGCAGGGCGCGGCAGGCGAGAATGAGACCGCTTTCGCGCTCCGCCTCGGTCAGGACGAAACCGGCATAGGGTTTCATGTCCACCGAGCCGGAGACGAGGCGCGACTTGCATTTGCCGCAGGTGCCGCCCCGACAGAAGAAGGGATAGTCCAGATCCTCGTCGAGGGCGGCCTCGAGCACGGTCATGCCGCGCGGGACATCGATCTCGATCCCGAACTGCGGAAGCTTCACCGTGAACGCCATGATCTGCCCTTCGCGATCCGAAAGCGCGACCCTAGGCAGGAGCGCGCCGCAGGTCAAACTCCGCTGTCAGGAAAGGCTCGTCAGCCTTCCTCACTTAGGGCTAAGGTAAAACGTGTCGTTCGGGCGGGAGGGGCGCGCGTGGGGCCGACATCCCGGCATATCCTGTTCTCGGTCAAGACGTTCGGCGCCGGCATGTTGGCGCTTTATGTCGCCTTTCGGCTCGACCTCGGGCAGCCGGGGTGGGCGCTGCTGACCACCTATATCGTCTCTCAACCCCTGGCTGGGGCGGTGCTCGCCAAGTCGGCGGCCCGTCTCGGCGGCACGCTGCTCGGCGCCGTGGTCGCGGTGGCGCTGGTCTCGGCCTTTGCCGGGGCGCGGGAGTTCTTCGTCGTCGCGACTGCGCTATGGGTCGGGGCCTGCCTCTATGGCTCCGTCCTGCTGCGCGAGGCGCCGGCCGCCTATGGCGCCATGCTGGCCGGCTATACCGCCGCCATCGTCGGGATCTCGGCCGTGACCGCGCCGCTTTCGGTCTTCGATGTCGCCGTCGCCCGCTGTACCGAGATCGGCCTCGGCATCCTTTGCGCGATGCTCGTCAACCATGTGGTCTTTCCCCAGGCGACCGGGGGATTGCTGCGCCGGACGGTCGCGGAATCGCTGGCGGCGGCGCGCGCCTGGGCGGGAGACGTGCTGCGTGGCACGGCGGATGATGCCCGCGGGCTTCCCGACCGGCGCCGCCTGCTCGGCGACATCATGACCCTGGATACCCTGCGCCTGCAGGCACGGCTGGACACGCCTTCGGTGCGTGCCGTCGACGGGGCGCTGCGCCTGCTGCAGGCGCGGCTCTTTTCGCTTCTGGCCATGCTGGTCTCGATCCAGGACCGGCGACGCCTCCTCGCCCGGGACTGCCCGGAGCGCCTCGTCGCGCTGACGCCCCTGATGGAGGACCTGGCGGAGAGGATCGACGCCGGGCCCGACGGCGGCGAGGCCGAGCTTGCCGCGCGGATCGATGCCGCCTTGCCCGATGCGGCGGCCCTGGCTGGCGATCCGGCCCGCCGGATCGAATATATCCTGGTCGCCCGCCTTGGCGACGTCTTGCGTCTCGAGCGCGACATGCGCCGTCTCGTCGCCGGAATCCGACGGGGCGAGACGGTATCGGCGACCGGGCCAGGCCCTGCTCCAGGCCGGTTCCGCGACCATGCCCAGGCCCTGGTCGGCGCGCTCGTGGTCGCATGCGGGATCTGCGTCGCCGCCGCCTTCTGGATCGGCGCGGGCTGGCCCCAGGGCGGCTCCGCCGTGCTGCAGGTAGCGATCATCTGCTCCTTCATGGCGACACAGGACAATCCGGCGGCGGGGGCCATGCTTTTCTTCCTCGCGGGCGTGGTCGCCCTCGTGGTGGCGGGGATCTACAATTTCGTCATCTTTCCGGCGATCTCGGGTTTCGTGCCTTTCGTCTTCGTGCTCGGCCTCTTTCTGGTGCCGCTCGGCCTCTTCATGTCCAACCGGCGCCTGGCGCCGCTGGTCACGCCGTTGATCCTCGCGACCGTGGTCGTGCTCGGCATCGGCAACCGGCGGGATGTCGCCTTCGATGCCTTTGTGAACGGGGGCGTCGCCATTCTGGCCGGGACCGGCTTTACCGTTGTCGCCTTCAGGCTGCTGCGGCCGGCCGGGGTCGAGTGGACCGTGCGCCGCCACCTACGCGCCATCCGTCGCCACCTTGGTGCCCTGGCGACGGAGCGGGGACCGGCGGACCGGGGCCGTTTCGAGACCCGCATGTTCGACCATCTGAATGCCCTGATCACCCGCCTCGGGTTGGCGGACCTTGGCCATCGCGCCGTCCTGCTCGGCGCGCTGGCGGCGCTGCGGGTTGGCCTGAACATCCTGCTGCTGCGTCGCGAGCGCATCGCGCTGCCGCCCGACCATGGTGTCGTCGTCGACCGCGCGCTCGATGCCCTGGCCGGCCATTTCACGGGGCGTGACGGTGGCGATCCCATCGCCGCCCTCGATGCCGCGACCGACCGGCTGGCCGGGAGCGAGGGCGGCCTGCCGGCCGAGGCGGTCGCCGTGTTCGTCGCCCTTTCGGGCATTCGTACCAGTCTTGCCGAACATGCCGGCTTCTTCGGCCTGACGACATCCCCGACCCAATCCGCGCAGGCCGAGGTGGCGCCATGCTGATGCTGAAGGAAATCGATCTGTTCGGCGTCTTCCTTGCGCCCATGATGCTCTATGCGGCGATCGCGGGCGTCGCCTGGCTCGGGCTGCGCGCCGGGCTCGCGCGGCTTGGCGCCTATCGCCTGGTCTGGCACCGGCCCTTGTTCAATGCCGCCCTGTTCCTGATTCTGCTGGCGGCGGTCACGGCCGTCGCCCATCGCTGAAGGAGACCGTGCCATGCGTCCGGCCGACCGTCTGCTGCCCGTCGTCTTCACTCTCGCCGCCGTCGTGCTGGCGGTGGCGGCGGGTGTCTATCTCTGGGACCTCTATATGGACAG
>JAQVKV010000147.1 GCA_028694545.1 Zavarzinia sp.
ACGATCAGCAGCGGCCGCTTGTAGACCTTCTCGGTTACCGGCTCGTACTGCAGCAGCTCCATCAACTCATTGCGGAAGATCACCTTGCCCGGGGTGACGGCGATGTTGCGCCCGACCTCGAAGGCGTTCGGATCGGTCATGCGGATGGCGAGGCGGCCCTTGCCGCGCTCCAGATCCTCGAGCACGTGATCAAGGCCGCGCACCAGATTCTCGCCGTTGCTCTCGATCGTGACGCGCAGCACTTCCGGATTGGTCAGCACGAAATTGGACGGGGCGATCGCGTCGACGAACTGGCGAGTATAGAACTCGACCTTCTTCTTGGTCTTGGGGTCCATGCCCTCGACGTCATGCACCGTGTTCTGCATCCAACGCGCGGCGAGCAGATAGGATTGCTTGATGAAGTCGAAGACCTGATTCTCTTCCCAGCTCTTGTCCTTGAAGCGCTTGTCGCCCTTGGCCGGCTGGATCACCGGTTCCGGCTTCTCGCCCATGAGACGCTTGGTGGCGGTTTGCAGCAGATGGGTGTAGTCCTTCCACAGCTTGACCTGAGTCTCGAGCAGGAAGGACGGATTGGAGATGATCTTGGAGGTCATCTCGAGATAGGCGCTCGCCAGGTTCTGGGGATCGAACTGGACATTCTTCTTGACGATGTCCTGGCGTTCCATGAACTCAGCCACCAGCTTGCGGCACCGCTTGGCGATTTCGACCAGATTGCGGGCGAAGATGGCGGGATCGGGGATGGGTTGCTGGTCTTTGCCGTGTTGATCGGCCATGAACCATTCCTTATTGTTCGCGGGCGTGCGGTGACGGATCCAGATTGGCTAGCAGCGCTGGCTGCTGGGGCGAATTCCTCTCGCGGCGGAGTATATGTACTCCGTGTTATGGGTTAAAGTCGACGTACGTCAAAATGTTGAGTGGGCCCTTTGGGCGTGTCTCGGTCGAGGTTTCTGGCAATGGTCTTCGTGGTCGCTAAGGGCAAGGGGAACGGGGCGCGGATGGTCCCGTCTCTCGTGGTCGCGGTGAGTGTCGCCTCGGCGACGCTGGGTGCCGTGCTGGCGACCGGTCCATTGACCCTTGCCCAGGAGGCAGGCGTCGACGGCAATACGCCGTCCGCCACCAGCGATCCGGATGCGGTGCGCCGCCCGCCCACCATCGAGGAAAGCTTCCCGAGCCTGTCGGCGGTGCCCAGTCGGCCGAGTCCCTCGGTCAGCGTGATGGAGCGCGCCGCCATCACCAGCAGCCTGGTCAGCGACCGCCAGAACGCCCAATACACGAGCGAAGCGCTCCGGGGCGGGGAAGAGGCGGCGGCGCCGCCGCCCCGTGCCCTGCCGCCCGTTGCCGCCGAGGACATCACCGATCCGGTGGCCGAACGTCGCCGTGTCGCCGAGGAGAGCGGGGTTACCCCCTTCGGGAGCTATTCCCGGCGCCCTGACGGCGCTCAGGTGCCGCCGCCCCTGCCTTCGGTGCCGGAGGCCGAATCCTATGCGAGCGCGCCGCCGCCGAACAATGGTCGGGGATTGGCCTCGACCGTGCCTGGAGCCGTCGCGCGGCCCGCGGCCGCGCCGGTCGAGACCGCCTCGGTCGAGACGCCCGATCCGGCGGCGGCGCGCCCCACCGGTGCCGTGCGCCCCTTGCGCGTGCCGCCCACCATCGCCAGTCTGCCGGCCCCCGAAGGGCAGGAGCAGCGTCCCGTGGTCGCCGGGGCCGCGCCGCGCGTGATCGCCTCGATCGATCCGACGCGCGCGCCTGTGCCGTCGCCCGCCTCGATCGCCGCCGCGCGCGGCACGGCCCCCGCCTCTGTTCCGTCCGCCCTGGTCGCCGATGCCTCGGGAAGCCGTTATGCGCCACCGGCGCCCGCGACGCCGTCGCTGCGTGTTGCTGGCGGCGCGACGCCCGCCGTGCCGCCTGGCGCGGTCGGCGCGCCTCGTCCCGGCCCGGTCCAGGCGCGTGGCCTTGTGCCGGCGGCGCCGGGCAGCGACATCCAGCTCGACGTTCCGGTCGAGGTGGCGCCGGGCGTGATCGTCGCCAGCGTCTACCAGCGGCAGCTGGCCGAAACCCGCAATCCGACCAGCGTGCCGGTCTCGATGCCCCAGTTCGAGGTGTCGTCGGCGCCGCCGTTGCCGGTGACCAGCGTTCCCATGACGCCGGCCATGCGGGCCGCCCTCAGCGGGCCGGGTCCGGCCGCCCCCGTTCGTCTCGACACGCCGGGCCGCCGCGCCGACGCGACGCCGGCACGGACCCGAGCTACCACCGCCGCTGCCGCGGCGGGATCGGCTTCAGGCAGTGGCACGAGGATTGGTTTTGCCGCAGGGTCGATCGACCTTTCTCCGGCGGCGCGTGAATCCATCCACCGGATGGCGAGCGCGCTGCAGTCCGGTGCGGCGCAGGTGCGGATCGTCGGTTATGCCCGTGTGAACGGGGATGCCGACGACTCGGTCGGGGCCTTCGGGCTTTCGGTCGATCGGGCGAATGCCGTGGCCAATGCCTTGATGGCGGCCGGCGTGCCCCCGCAGGCGGTTACGGTCGAGGCCATCGTCGCCGACGCCGGATCCGCCGCCCAGCGCAACCGGGGCAAGGGGCCCGAAGCGGTCGTCTTCGTCGAGTAACGACTCGTATCTTCAACGCTAATTCCCTCCATCGAGGGACATCAGGTCGGATCATGGATCCCGAATTTCATCGCATTAGGCGGTTGCCGCCGTACGTCTTCGAACAGGTCAATTCCCTGAAGGCCAAGGCCCGCGCACGCGGGGAAGACATCATCGACTTCGGCATGGGCAACCCCGATCTTCCCACCCCGAAGCATATCGTCGACAAGCTGGTCGAGGCCGTCGCCGACCCGCGCACGCACCGCTATTCCGTCTCGCGCGGGATCCCGGGCCTGCGCCGGGCCCAGGCCGCCTATTACGCACGGCGTTTCGGCGTCGAACTCGATCCCGAGCGCGAGGTGATCGCGACGCTGGGCTCGAAGGAAGGCCTCGCCAATCTGGCGCAGGCGATCACGGCCCCCGGCGACACCATCCTGGTGCCGAACCCGTCCTATCCCATCCATCCCTACGGCTTCATCATCGCCGGCGCCGCCATCCGCTCGCTGCCGCCGGTGCGCGAGGGCGAGGATTTCATGGGCGTGCTGGAACGGGCGACCCGCCATTCGGTGCCCATGCCGACCGCGATCGTGCTCAACTATCCCTCGAACCCGACGGCCGAGGTGGTGGATCTCGATTTCTACGGCCCGATCGTCGAATTCTGCCGGGCGAAGGGGATCTACATCCTCTCGGATCTTGCCTATTCCGAGATCTATTTCGATCCGGACAATCCGCCGCCCTCGATCCTGCAGGTGCCGGGCGCCAGGGAAATCGCCGTCGAATTCACCTCGATGTCGAAGACCTATTCCATGCCCGGCTGGCGCATGGGCTTCGCGGTCGGTAACCAGAAGCTGATTCAGGCACTGGCGCGCATGAAGTCCTATCTCGACTATGGCGCCTTCACGCCGATCCAGGTCGCGGCCACCGCCGCCCTGAACGGCCCGCAGGACTGCGTCGAGGAAGCGCGCCAGATCTACAAGGCACGGCGTGACGTGCTGATCCCCGGCTTGCAGGACGCGGGCTGGAAGGTGCCGTCGCCGCCCGCGACCATGTTCGCCTGGGCGCCGATCCCCGAGCCCTTCGCCCATCTCGGCAGCCTGGAATTCTCCAAGCGCCTGCTGACCGAAGCGAAGGTCGCGGTGGCGCCGGGGCTTGGTTTCGGCGAATACGGCGACGGCCACGTCCGGATCGCCCTCGTCGAGAACGAGCATCGCATCCGTCAGGCCCTGCGCAGCATCAAGCGGTTCCTGGCTTCGGCGGATCCGTCGCGTCCGAAAGACGCGGACAATCTGAAGAAAGTGGTGGCGTGACGAAACCCTTGCGTCTTGGTGTCGCCGGCCTCGGTACGGTCGGCGGCGGTCTCGTCCGCCTGCTGACGGCCCATGCGGGACGGCTGGCACTTCGCACCGGGCGGACGATCGAAATCACCGCCGTCTCGGCCCGCGATCCGAAAAAGGATCGCGGGCTCGGCAACGCGCTCGGCAACGTGACCTTCCATGCTGATCCGGTTGCCCTGGCGAAGGATCCCGGGATCGACGTCTTCGTCGAACTCATCGGTGGCGAGACGGTCGCCAGGGAAGCGGCCGAGGCGGCGATCGCGGCCGGCAAGCCGGTCGTCACCGCCAACAAGGCGCTTCTCGCCCACCACGGCCGCGAACTCGCGGCCAAGGCCGAGGCGGCGGGCGTGCCCATCTGCTTCGAGGCGGCGGTCGCCGGCGGCATTCCGATCGTGAAGGCGCTGCGCGAGGGGCTGTCGGGCAATCGCATCGATGCGGTCTACGGCATCCTGAACGGGACATCGAACTACATCCTGACCAGCATGGCCGAGAGCGGCGCTTCCTTCGAGGACGCGCTGGCCGAGGCCCAGCGCCTTGGCTATGCCGAGGCGGATCCGGGCTTCGACGTCGACGGTGTCGACGCCGCGCACAAGCTCACCCTGCTGGCGAGCCTCGCCTTCGGCGCGGCGGTCGACTTCAACGCCGTCCATGTCGAGGGTATCCGCCAGATCTCGGCGCTCGACATCGCCTTCGCCCGAGAACTGGGCTACCGCATCAAGCTGGTCGGCATCGCCAAGGCGACGGACGACGGGCTCGATGTCCGCGTGCATCCGGCGATGATTGCGGCGGAAAGCGCGCTTGGCCATGTCGATGGCGTCTTCAACGGTGTCGTCGTCCAGGGCGATTTCGTTGATCAGATGGCGTTTGAAGGTCGGGGCGCCGGTGCCGGCCCGACGGCCTCCGCTGTCATGGCGGATATCGTCGACGTGGCGCTGGGTCTGCACCTGCCGCTCTACGGCGTGCCGGTCGCCGCGTTGGGTGGCGCCCGTGTGATCCCCGTCACATCGCGTTTCGGCGCATCCTATATGCGTCTTTCCGTCGTTGATCGGCCGGGCGTGATCGCGGACATTGCCGCCATCCTGCGCGACGAGCAGGTTTCGATCGAGTCGCTGCTACAGCGCGGCCGTGCGCCCGGTGAAGGTGTGCCGGTGGTGATCGTGACCCACGAAGTGCAGGAAGCCGCGATGGCGCGGGCTCTCGCCCGTATCGCGGCGCTCGAGTCCGTGCTCGAGCGGCCGACGATGATTCGCATTGAAGAGATAAAGTGAGCCCGCCTGCGGAACGCGCGACGGGAATTTGAAGGAAGCAGAGAATGGCGACCAAGAAGACCAAGAGCGAGAGTGCGGCGGCCGTCGCCTACGACGACCGGACACTGGTGCTCGATCTCGTGCGTGTCGGTGAAGCCGCCGCCATTGCCGCCGCCAAGCTGGCCGGCCGGGGCAACGAGAAGGCGGCCGACCAGGCCGCGGTCGACGCCATGCGCACGGCGCTGAACCAGATGAACATCAAGGGCACCGTCGTCATCGGCGAGGGCGAGCGCGACGAGGCGCCCATGCTCTACATCGGCGAGGAAGTGGGCAACGGCAACGGGCCCGAAGTGGACATCGCCCTCGATCCGCTCGAAGGCACCACCCTGACCGCCAAGGCCTGGCCGAACGCGCTCGCCGTCGTCGCCATCGCGAAGCGCGGCAATTTCCTGCATGCGCCCGACGTCTACATGGAAAAGATCGCGGTCGGCGGCGGCTATGCCCCCGGTATCGTCGATATCGACCGTGACCCGGTCGACAATCTGAAGGCGATCGCGGCGGCGAAGGGCGTGCCGGTCGAACGCATCACCGCCTGCATCCTGGACCGGCCGCGCCATGCCGACCTGATCGCCAAGGTGCGGTCGTCCGGCGCCCGCATCAACCTGATCCCGGACGGCGACGTCGCGGGCGTCATCGCGACCGCCGAGCCGGACACCGGCATCGACATCTATTTCGGTTCGGGCGGCGCGCCGGAAGGCGTGCTGGCGGCGGCGGCGCTGCGCGCCATCGGCGGCCAGATGCAGGGCCGTCTGCTGTTCCGCAACGACGAGGAAAAGGCGCGCGCGCTGAAGGCCGGCATCACCGATCTCAACCGCAAGTACAACCTCGAGGACCTCGCCAGCGGCGATGTCATCTTCGTCGCGACCGGCGTCACCGACGGTTCCATGCTCGAAGGCGTGAAGATCACGCCGCAGGGCATCACCACGGAGACGATCGTCATGCGTTCCAAGTCCGGTTCGGTGCGCTGGGTGAAGACCCGCCACGGCACCGGCAAGTAAGCCTGTTCAGGCGCTGGGCGTCGCCGGATCGGCGGCGTCCAGCCAATGGCCGGCCCCGCGCCCGTCGGCCCTGCCGAGTGCAAGGCAGGCGGTAAGCAGATAGCCGCCGGTCGGCGCGTCCCAGTCGACCATCTCGCCCGCGCAGAAGATGCCGGGCAGGGCCCGCAGCATCCAGTTGCCATCGA
>JAQVKV010000148.1:0-2972 GCA_028694545.1 Zavarzinia sp.
GACGTCATGGGCCAGTGTCACCCCCGGGTTGAGCAATGCATGGGGACCGACCTGGACGTCGACCGTGCAGCAGACGCCAGGCAGGACGATGCTACCGGCCGCGAAGTGGACCGAGCTTCCGGCGATCGTCGCGGGATCGACGAGGGCGGGGCAGGCGAAGCCGAGGCCGGCGGCGATGTCGGCCAGCCGGCGGCGCAGGGACGCCTCGCCGATCGCGATCACCGCGTCGGCGCCCCCGTGGCGCCGGGCCGCTTCCGTTTCGTCCAGCACGGGAATGCCGGAGAGCGCGCGGCCGCCGTACCGGTCGATGAAGGCGACGGGCGGGCGGCCCAGCCGCCCGGCGACCAGGGCCGCCTCGCGGGCAAGACCACCTGCGCCGAAGATGACCAGCGGGGGCACGTCACTTCGCTCCGAAGACGGTCTGGTAATCCGAATTGGCCTGGGCGAATTCCGCCTTCTGGCCGACGTCCAGCCAGTATTCGTGCATGGGGAAGGCGACGACCTTGCCGCCATTCTCGCCCACACGGTCGATCAGGTCGGGCATGTCGATCGGCTCGCCCGGCTCGATCTCGCGCAGGACTTCGGGAGAGAGCACATAGACCGCGGCATTGACGAGGAAGCGCAGCTCCGGCTTCTCGGTGATCCGCGCGACGAGACGCCCGGCGAGATCGACGGTGCCATAGGGGACCTTCACCCGGTATTCCCGCACGCACAGGGTGACATCGGCGCGCTGGCTGTGGTGATAGGCGAGGAGGGCGTCGTAATCGACATTGGTGAGCAGGTCGCCGTTGGCGACCACGATCGGCTCCGTCACCATGTCGCGGACGAGGCCGAGCGCGCCCGCGGTGCCGAGCGGCCTGTCCTCGTCGATGTAGCGGATCTCGGCGCCGAAACGGCTGCCGTCGCCGAAGTGATCCTTGATCTTCTGGGCCTGATAGTGGACCGAGACGAAGAAGCGGCGGAAGCCGTGGCGGGTGAAGGATTCGAGGATCGTCTGCAGGATCGGGCGGTCACCCACCGTCAGCATGGGTTTCGGAGTGTCGTCCGTCAGCGGTGCCAGCCGCTTGCCGAAACCGCCTGCCATCAGCATGACCCAGCCAGGCCGGCGGTCGGCGTTGATCGCGGCGGTGTCCAGGGCTTCAAGGCCGATCAGGCGGCCTTCTGGATCGGTCACCGGCAAATGGCGGATGTGTAACTGGCGACAGCGGGAATAGAGCGCGAACAGCTCGTTCGTGCCAAGGCCGACGCGCTTTGCCATGGGGCGCGCGTTCATCACCTCGCGCACGGGGGCTTCGAAGTCGCGGCCGGCCAGCAGGGCGCGGCGCACGTCGCCATCCGTGACCGTGCCGACCAGCCGGTCGTCGCCGTCGGCGACGAGGCAGATCTTCAAAGGGGCGCTGTTCAGAACCTCGACGGCGCGCCGGAGCGGCCAGTCGGGGCGGATCAGCATGTCATGCCAGTCGACCATGGGATGTCCGTCTCCCGTGAACCTTTCGGCCATTAGACGGCGGACAGGGTTAACAAGCGGTTTGCGGGCGGGTCTAAAGCAGCGCGCGCACCTGGTTGCCGCCGTCGCTTTTCGCCATATACATGGCGGCGTCGGCGCGCTTGATGATCTGGGCCGGTTCCACCGGTTCGCCGGCGGAGACCGCGATGCCGACGCTGGCCGAGATATGCACCGGATGATCGGCGACGATGAACGGCTCCGCCAGGGCGGCGCGGATGCGCTCGCCCAGCTCGGTCAGCATGCTGTCGTGGCCGGCCAGGGGCAGGAGAATGACGAATTCGTCGCCGCCGAAGCGCGAGACCGTGTCGTCGGCCCGGACATTGGCGACGATACGCTGCGCTACCTGGCACAGCAGGTCGTCGCCCGCGCGGTGGCCGAACGTGTCGTTGACCGGCTTGAAACGGTCGAGATCGACGAACAGCACCGCGACCCGGTCATGGTGGCGCTGAGCCTGGGGCAGGGCGAGGCTGAGGCGGTCCATCATCAGGGTGCGGTTGGGCAGGCCGGTGAGCGCGTCGAAATTGGCCCGGCGCCAGATTTCCTGATCGCGCCGCTTGCGTTCGGTGATGTCGGAAAGCAGTGCGACATAACGCTGGATGATACCGGCTTCGTCCCGCACCGTGCTGATCTTCAGCCACTCGATAAAGGCTTCGCCGTTCTTGCGGCGATTGGTGATCTCGCCTTCCCAATGGTTCTTGTTTTCGAGGGCCGCGAACATAGCCTTGTAGAACTCGGGGCCGTGGGCCCCGGAGCGCAGAAGTTCGCCCGGCGTCCGGCCCACGGCCTCCCCGGCGGCATAGCCCGTGATATCGGTGAAGGCGGGGTTGACCGAGACGATGCGCTTGTCGGGGCCCGTGACCATGATGCCTTCGCTGGCCGCGTCGAAAACGGACTGACTGATGTTCATCGTGTCCTCGAGCATCACGAGGCGCGACACGTCCGAAAAGGAGACGATGGCGCCGAGGTGGCGGCCGTCGTCGTCCAGCACCTTGCGCGAACTGAAGGACAACCAGCGGCGGCGCCCGCCTTTGCCGAGAACCGGATGCAGCGCGTCGCGACTGCGCATCGTATTGGCGCGCATCGTCGGGAAATGATTGATCGGCAGGGGCATGCCGAGCTCGTCGAGGAGATGGGCGCGGCGAGTCATCAGTCCGCTCTCGTCGACGTCGAGAAGATCGAGGGCCGCCTGGTTCCACAGGAAGATCCGGTCCGCTTCGTCCACCATGACCAGACCGTCCGGAATGGCCTCGAACAGCCGACGATAGCGGTCGTCGGCGTGGCTCAGGCGTTGGCGCTGGTCAAGATCGCGGAGCGCGAGCCCACCCACCGTCCCGACCAGCAGGGTGAAGATCACCGTGACCAGCAGATTGTTCCGGATATGGGTCTCGATTTCAGGACTGATCGTGGCGAGCACGTCCGCCTTCGACTGGGAAAAGGTGATCACCAGCGGCGAATCCTCGATCCG
>JAQVKV010000148.1:3072-6354 GCA_028694545.1 Zavarzinia sp.
GGTGGCGGTTCTGTGGACAGGCGGGGGCGGCCTTCCGCATCGAAGACCCAGGCCGCGAAGTCGCTGCCCGGCCCGAAGAGCATTGCGCTCCGTCTGGCGCCTTCGCCGAAATCATAGGCTGGCAGCTCGATTTCCGTACGCAAGTCGAGGAGAAGGAAGTCTATCTCGCGTATGACGGTCTCGAACTGCTGCGCTATGGCGAGCGTGATGTGCTGGCTGAAGGCTTCGGCCTTGGAGACGGTCTGCTGGCGAACTTCATCGGCGGTGCGTAACAGATATAGCCAATAGACCGTGCCGACCACGGCGGCGACGGCCATCGCAAGCAATACCAGAATCCTGTATTTCCGGAGGGAGCGCATCTAATCCTGGGCCAAGGCATCACGCGCCCTGAAATTTCGGGCTTTGAGATGTTTTCACCGTTTTTCTATCCTGATTCTAACACGCCCTTTCTTAACAAATCACAATTGGGGCTCTTTTGGGTGCATCTCGTGAGGTTCAATACTAACGGTTAGAGCTCTTGTTCTTGGACATCTTTTGATTGCAGAAAAAGGCCATGTGGCGACACAGGGCCTCCGCGGCTTCAGGCGCGTCCGGGCGCAGATCGAGGGCGATTTCGGTCGGCGGGATCTCGGGCATGCGGTCCCCGTCGTCCAGAATCCGGTGGTGCGCGGCGACTGTCGCCCGTTCCATGAGCGCCACGCCGAGGCCGCCCGCGATGGCGGCCTGCACGCCCGACAGATTGGGACTTTCATAGGCGATGCGCCAGCGCCGGCCGGCCGCCTCCAGGGCGCGGATGGCCCGCGCGCGGTAGATGCAGCCGGGGAGGAAGGTAATGAGGGGCAGGGGGTCGTCGCCACCGGCAAGATCATGATGGCGGCTGGCGACCCAGACCAATGTCTCGGGCCAGGCGCCGAAGGCGGGCCCCTGTCCCGGTTCGCGTTTCGCCAGCACCGCGTCATAGCGGCCGTGGGCCAGCCCCTCCCGCAGGGCCACGCTCAGGTCGCAGCGGACTTCGAGACGTACCGACGGCTGTTCCCGCGCGAATTCGGCGATGACGTCGGTCAGCGCGGTGACGGCGAAATCCTCGGGAATGCCGAGACGGACCACGGTGGGGCGACTTTCGCGACCAAGTGCCTCCCGCGCCTCGGCCGCGATGTCGAGCAGGCGTCGCGCGTATCCAAGCAAGGTCTCCCCCGCGTCGGTCAGTTGCACGCGACGGCGCTCGCGCCTGAACAGCGGTTGGCCCAACGTCTCCTCCAGCCGGCGAATCTGCTGGCTGACGGTGGACTGGGTGCGGTTCACCCGTTCGCCCGCGCGGGTGAAGCCGCCGGCGTCGACGACCGAGACGAAGCTGCGCAGAAGGTCAAGGTCGAACATAGCATCATCCATTCTGTAAATGATTTATATGAAATCATCTAATTTTTGAATGACAAGCTGCTTTGCTATGGTCTCCGTGATCGAAAGGACGGGATCATGACGGTGATGGCGGCGCAAACGGAACGGCGGGCATGGATGGGCGGCGGGGAGATTCCGCTGATCGTCCTGTTCTGCCTGTTGTGGAGTTCGGCTTTCGCGCCGGCCAAGGTCGCGCTGGCCGACGCGCCACCCCTGTTCCTGCTCTGGGTCCGGTTTCTCATCGCCGGGCTTGCCTGTATCGCCATCGGCCGCTGGCGGGGCGAGGGCGCGTTGCCCCGGGGGCGTGATCTGGCGGCGCTGGGCCTGCTCGGCCTGCTCAATAACGGGATCTATCTCGGCCTGTCGTGGTCGGGCATGACGACCGTCTCTTCCGGTTTCGCGGCCGTCCTGATCAGCGCCAATCCGCTGCTGACCGCCGTCCTCGCCGGACCACTTCTGGGCGAGCGCCTGAATGCCCGCAAGGTCACCGGGCTTCTGCTCGGCCTTGCCGGTGTCGGCCTCGTATTGCGCTCGCGCCTCCATGGCGAGGCGGAGGATCTGGCGGGCACATTGCTTGTCCTTGGGGGCCTTCTGTCCCTGGTCGCGGGAACCGTGCTCTACAAGCGTCTGGCACCGCGCGGGGTCGGCCCCTGGACGGGCAACGGCCTGCAGGCCCTGGCGGCGGGGATCGCGCTTCTGCCCGCCAGCTTTCTGATCGAGGACATGGGGGCGGTGCATATGACCCCGGCCGTGCTTCTGTCTCTCGGCTGGATGATCTTCGGAGTCTCGATCGGCGGTTACATGCTGTGGTTCCGCATTCTCGCGCGGCGCAGCGCGACGGCGGCGAGCAGCCTGCATTTCCTGATGCCGCCGCTCGGCCTTGGCTTTGGCTGGCTGCTGGCGGGAGAGGCGGTGCCCCTGCTCGATCTCGCCGGCATCCTGCCGATCGCGGCGGGGATCGCGCTGGTTACCCGCGCCCCTCGGCCCTGAAGCGGCGCGACGAGCCCGGCCGGGGGGGCTCCACCGTCACCGCGTCGCGCCTCATGGCGAGCACCATCACGGTCAGGACCTCCAACAGGCGGGCCTTCTCGGCAAGGCTGGCGGCGCCGGTGCGCGTTTCCAGGTGGACGTGATTGCCGGCGTCTAGGCGGAACCGGTCGGCGGCGCGCGGGTCCGCGGCGGCGAGACGGCGCAGCCATTGCCGGCGGCCCGAAACATCCTCGGCCGAGAAAGGCAGGCCGCCAAGATCAGCGTCGAGGGTCAGGACGTCGCCGTCCACGTGCCCCTCGAAGGCGGTGCCGTCGTGGCGGAAGCGGAAAGTCGAGACCATGGACAAGGTGCGCCATCTCCTATACTGGCTGAGGGCAAGAGATCGCGCGAGCCGATCGCACGCCCATGGCCGAAGGCGGACTCCGTCCCCATATGACCAAGTCCCTCCATGACCACAGTCCGGATTTTCCCCTAACAGAGCCTTAATCCCCATGTCCGATCCGACCACGGCGGGCGCCGGACGCCGCAGCGGCTGGCAGACCGTCAAGCTCTTCTTCCCCTATCTCTGGCCGGCCGACCGCCCGGACCTGCGCCGCCGTGTGCTCTTCGCGCTCGGCTTCCTGGTTCTCGCCAAGATCGCCAACGTCATCGTGCCCTATTTCTACAAGGCCGCGGTCGATGCCCTGTCGGTCGAGGCGACGGTGATCACGGTGCCGATCCTGATGATCATCGCCTATGGCCTTGCCCGGGTAGGGTCGCAGGCCTTCGCCGAATTGCGCGACAGTGTCTTTGCCCGGGCCGGGCAATATGCGGTGCGCCGCCTCGGCCTCAGCCCTTTCGAGCATCTGCACCGCCTGTCCATGCGCTTCCATCTGGAACGGCGCACGGGCGGCCTGA
>JAQVKV010000149.1 GCA_028694545.1 Zavarzinia sp.
CCGCCGCTTCGATGACGGGCAAGAGTTCACCCCCAGCAGCGGGCGGGACGCCGAGCGCATTTCCCAGGGCGAGGGCCGCGGACAGGTCCCAGCCGACCACCGCGCCGGGCAGCACGCGCAACTGACCGCCGAGGCGGCCGACGAGATCCCAGACCTGCCAGCCCTCATGGGTAAGCGGCCGGTTCAGGCGCGTCGGGCAGTCTTCGCACGCTTGCGCGCAGGCTTCGCAGTAGCGCTCGCCCCCGCCGAAGGACCACTCGGCTAGAGCGCGGAGGCGTTTTTTTCCTGTTCCAGCAGCAGGCCTTTGGACACGTAGGTCAATTGGAAGGCCTCGAAGATCGGCCAGACGTCGAGCAGCGCGTCGATGGCCTCGGGGGTGGGATCGATCGGGTTGCCGTCGGCATCGCCGATGCCCTCCCAGCCGAGCACAGCCCGTCGCGCCAGCGCCTTGGCGAAGGCGACGGCGCGCTCCTCGTCGGAAGCCTCCTCGGGCACCGCCTCGACGGCGGGGTCGCTGCGCGTCGCGACCATCAGGGCGGTCGTCAGCGGGCGCAGTTGCACCCGGACGCCGGGGGCGAGGTCATGCCAGCGCGGCGCGTTGGTCAGGTCGAGCGTCAGCATCAATACGTCTCCACGTCATTCACGAGGGTGGCGGTGCACATCCGGCCGACGACGCTGTCGCGCGCGGCCTGCCAGTCGAATGTCGCCTGGACGCCCTGCGGCCCGGAAATCTCGATCCGTGGACGCGGCAGGTAGACGGCGTGCACGGTGAAGGAGAAGCTTTCGCCTGAAGGCAGGACGTAGGCGAATTCCATCTCGCAGGCCTCGCCGTTGATCGCCTGCGTCACCAGCGTCTGGTCGGCGAAGCGCACCTCGATCCGGCCCGTCAGCGCGGCAATGGATGGATCCGCGCCATCGATGCGGCCGTCCGAGCGGATGGTCTCGATCCGGTCGAGGTTGTTGGCGTAGGTGATCTCGGCCGAGACCACATTGCCGAGGGCGGTGCCGTTCCGGGTGATCGCCCCGTTGAAATGGCCGAAGCGCTTCAACTCCAGTGCGGCGGGCGTTCCGGCACTGGTCGTGGTGCCGACCGTCTCGCCCTGCGCCACCAGCCGCGCGGTCGCGGTGAGCAGGCCCGAGCGCTGCATCTGCCAGGTGATCTGGTCGAGCACGCAGCCCGAGTACATCGCATAGCGGGGCACCTCGGGCATGCCGGTCTCGATCGACATCGAGGGCAACGTCCAGGACCCCGACTGAAATTCGTGGCTGTACGGGGCCTCCGCGCCCGTGGTCGTGGGCGCGCCGAAGGCTGCCTTCAGCCAGAAGCCGAACGCCTCGGCGTCCAGCGGCACGACGACGTCGCCGTCGGCCGTCACGGCGTCCTTGATCGGCGCTAGCGGATCGCGGCCGTAGCCGAGAAGCTCCGAATTCAGCAGCGGCTGCTCCGCGCCGAGCGACGTGCTGGCGAAGGGCATGCGGGTGAAGCCGCTGACGGGCGGCGTTCCATAGGTCGTCTCGAACGCAAGCGCCATCAGCGCTCGCGCCCCTTGGGCTCGTGCCATGTTCGTCTCCTGTGGTCGGTTGGGTCAGGCCAGCGGGTCGGCCGTGGAATAGTGCAGCACGACCGGGATAACGGCGGCCTTCAGACTCGCCGCGCCCTCGACCGGCAGATCGACCGGGCGCGGGGCTTCGGCCTCGACCCAGTCGCAGAACCCGCCCAGCGTCCGGTCGGCGGCGAGCGCTGCGCCGATGCTGGCGGTCAGCGTGTCAAAGGCGGCGTCGCGATCGGCACCCTGAACGACCGCCTCGATCTCGGCTCGGTGCTGGTAGTGATAGCGCAGCGGCGACAGCGTGACTTCGGGCGCACCTGGTTCGCCATCGCGCAGGATCATCAGGCCCTCGACCGGCATGCGCTCGGGCAGCACGTCCCCGCGCAGAGCGGTGGCGGGCAGCGCCGAGAGCCGCGCGTGCAGCGCGACGAGGATGGTTTCGCGAGGTGTCATGGGTCGGCCGAGTTGGAAATCGCGTCGAGCACCGGACAATCGGGGACTTCGGCGCCCGAACACCTGGATGCAGTTGTAGCGAGGACGGATTCGATACGCCGAAGATCCGCGATCCTCGCGCGGACATCGGCAAGGTGCCGCTCCGTCCGTTCCTTGACCTCGGCGCAGGTCGGCGCGGCGCCGTCGCCGAGCCCCATCAGCCCGCGGATGTCCTCCATCGAGAACCCGAGTTCGCGGGCGCGCAGGATGAAGCGGAGGCGTGTGGCGTGTGCGGCGGAATAGACCCGGTAGCCGGCGTCCGTGCGGGGCGGGTCGGGCAGCAGGCCGGTCTTCTCGTAATAGCGGATCGTCTCGATGTTGCAGCCGGTCGCCCGGGCCAGGTCGCCGCGTGTGAAGCCGCTCTCGCGCTCGTGATCTGTCATGGGCAAGTTTCCTCTTGAGCCTGTAGTTGCTACAGACCCTACACCCATCGTCAATCACAGGCGAGAGGTGCGCGACATGGCGCTGACAGACGACAGAACGGACAGCACGGGCGCGGATCGCCCCGCCCGAAAGGGCTGGCTCGCGGCGGGCGGTGTGGTGGGCGCCTTTCTCGCCTCGGCCTGCTGCATCGGGCCGCTGGTGCTTCTGACTCTCGGCATCTCGGGCGCCTGGATCGGCAACCTGACGGCTCTGGAGCCTTACAAGCCGATCTTCGCCGTGATCGCGCTCGGCTTCATCGCGGCGGGTTTCTGGCAGGTCTATTTCCGCAAGCCAACCGTCTGCGAACCCGGTTCCTACTGCGCAAGGCCAGCATCGGCGCGCATCACCAAGTCGGCTCTCTGGGCCTCCCTGATCCTCGTTCTCGCAGCCCTCACCATCGACTGGTGGGCCCCGCTTCTCTACTGACCCCGAAAGGACATCCACATGAAGAAGATCCTTGCACTCGCCTTGTTCGGCCTGACCGCCGTTGTGCCGATCACCGCCATCCCTGTTGCCGCGCAGACCGTCGCCGCCGAGCAGACCGTCACCTTCGCGGTGGACAACATGACCTGCGCGCTCTGCCCAGTCACCGTGAAGCGTGCGATGGAGGGCGTCGCGGGCGTGCGCGCCGTCGAGATCGACTTCGATGCCCGCACCGCCACGGTGATCTTCGACACCGCCGCGACGAGCGCCGACGCCATCGCGACCGCGTCGGCCAATGCAGGCTACCCGGCGCGTGTCGCGGGCTGACGAGATGACCGAGCAGTCCGACCGCAAGCTGATCGCGACAGGGATCGTCGGCACCGTCATCGCGGCGCTCTGCTGCTTCACTCCGGTGCTGGTGGTGCTTCTGGGTGCCGTGGGCCTGTCGGCCTGGCTGGGTTGGCTCGACTACGTTCTGCTGCCCGCGCTCGCCTTTTTCGTCGCGCTGACCGTGTACGCGGTCTGGAGACGGCAGCGGCGCCAGACCACTCGAACGGATGGATGACTTGATGAAAGACGATTGCTGCGCGCCCAAGGGCGATTTCGACCTTGCCGTGATCGGCGCCGGATCGGCCGGGTTCTCGGCCGCGATCACCGCCGCCGAGGGAGGCAAGCGCGTCGCGCTGATCGGCCATGGCACCATCGGCGGGACCTGCGTGAACGTGGGCTGTGTGCCCTCCAAGACGATGATCCGGGCCGCGGAAGCCCTGCACGGTGCGCAGACAGCACATCGGTTCCCGGGCCTGAACAGCGAGGCGCAGGTCGCCGACTGGTCGGCGCTGATTGCGGCCAAGGACGATCTTGTCGCGACACTGCGCCAGAAGAAGTACGCCGATCTGCTGCCGGGCTACGGCGGTGTGACCTATCTCGACGAGGGTCCGGCGCGTCTCGTCCTCGGCGGGGTCGAGGTCGGCGGGCGCAGGATCACGGCTCCCAAGGTGATCGTCGCGACCGGTGGCCGACCCGCCGTGCCCGACATCCCTGGGATCCAGGACGCACCAACGCTCGACAGCACGTCGCTGCTGGAGCTGGACCGGTTGCCCGAAAGCCTGATCTTCCTCGGCGGCGGCTACATCGGCGTGGAGTTGGCGCAGATGATGGCGCGGATGGGCACCCGCGTCACCATTGTCTGCCGCTCGCGCCTGCTGCCGCGCACAGAGCCGGAGGTGTCCCGGGCGCTGACGGAGACGCTGCGCGCCGAGGGCGTCGCGGTTGTCGATGGCGCGACCTACGACGCCGCACGGCGCGACGGGGCCCGTGCGGTCCTGACGGTGACGGTGGACGGCGCAGACCGCGATCTGACGGCCGACCGCCTCGTCCTGACGACGGGACGCGCAGCCAACACCGAGGGGCTGGGCCTCGCGGAGATGGGCGTCGAGACCGACGCGCGTGGCGCGATCCGGGTGGGCGACGACATGCAGACCACGAAGGCCGGCATCTTCGCGGCGGGCGATGTGACCGACCGCGACCAGTTCGTCTACATGGCCGCCTATGGCGCCAAGCTCGCGTCCCGCAACGCCGTTCTGGGCGGGGCGGAGCGCTACGACAACGCCGCGATGCCGTGGGTGGTGTTCACCGATCCGCAGGTCGCCGGCGTCGGGCTGACCGAGGCGCAGGCGCGCGCCGCGGGTCATGACGTCAAGACCAGTGTGCTGACGCTCGACAACGTGCCCCGCGCGCTCGCCGCCCGCGACACGCGCGGCCTGATCAAGCTCGTCGCGGACCGGGCGACCGACCGCCTCCTGGGCGGCGTGATCATGGCGCCGGAGGGAGCCGACAGTGTCCAGACGCTCGCCATGGCGCTCAAGTTCGGTATGACGACAAAGGCGCTCGGCGAGACGATCTTCCCCTATCTGACCACGGTAGAGGGGCTGAAGCTCGCCGCGCAGACCTTCGACAAGGATGTCGCGAAGCTGTCGTGCTGCGCGGGGTAACCCGAGCCGTCGGTTTCGTGGCTGCCGAGCAAGATTGCGCATCGATGCGATCACAACCTACCCCCCACCCAGTTCGCCACGATCAGCCCCGGCACGCTGTCCAATGCCCGGTCTGCATCCCGCGCCAGATCCAGCCGCTTCGGCAGCTTGACCTGCGGCACCAGCAGGAAGATCGGCGCAGTGACCTTTCCGCGCCCGGTCTTCGACCGCGACACCACCGCCTGGCCTTTCGTGTTCAGCCGCCCCTCGGCGACCAGCAGGCTGGGGCCCGTCCGGCGATAGACGAAACGCAGGCGGAGGCCGCGTCGCCGCTCCCATTCACCGGGGGTGATCCGGCCGCCGCGCAGGGATTTGCCCGCCGCGGGCAGCGGGATCGCCAGCCAGAACCCGTTCTTCGATCGGATCAGCGGCCCGGTGTCATGCGCACCGACGATTACCGGCGCCTTCGACCAGACCAGCGCCGCAGCCTCAAGGCTCTCGCCCGACCTCGGGAAGTTCTGGCTCCGGATCGAGTTGGCGAGCCGTGTACCAAGCCCCGCGCCGGTGATCTGCAACCGCCACGCCGTCTTCAGCCCAGTCCCGGCCTCGCGAATGGCGGCGGTGACGGCCCGTTCACCCGCCGCGACCTCGGCCGCCATCATCGCGACGATGTCGGGATCGATGTCGAGCTTCAGTTTCACGCGGGCCTCAGGTCGACGGTCCAGACCAGCCGCTCGCGGTCGCGGACCGGCTCGCCCTGTATGAGGAAGGCGTCGCCGTCGATCTCGATGCGGTCGCCGGGACGCGGGTTCGCCACCTCGGCCACGCGCAGGTCGATCCGGGTGGTTTCGGACCAGAGCCGCGCGTCGCCGAAGTCGGTGACCGCGTCGGCGCGACGGGCGACGGCACGCACCAGCACGGGTGTACCGCCGTCGGCGATGTAGACCGCGTCCCGGCCGATGTTCGGATCGGCGAAGAGCGCGCCGATGGCGGCGGCGAAGGCCGACATCAGAACGTCGCGTTCAGGCGCACCCGGCCGATGGTGTCGCCGGCGCCGCTCGCCACCGCCTCGACGGCCGCGCCGATGAGGGTGTTGTCGGTCGCGACGGTCGTGGTGCGCTTGTTGGTGTCGTCCCAATAGACCTTGGCGCCAACCGTCCACGCCTGGGAGCCGACCTTGGTGATGTCGAACACGCCGACGAGCGCGGTCTCGACGGGCTCGCCAATGGCGGCGGCACCCGCGGCGATGCCGAAGATGGAGCCGACGAGCAGGCCATCGCCGGAGGCGACGGCATAGGGCGCGGTCAGGGTGATGGTGTTGCCGGGCTGGACGTAGGTTTTCATGATGTGGATCCTCGTGGAAAGACGAAGGGCGGCCCGTCAGGACCGCCCGTGTGTCAGGGTTCAGGAAGCGCGCCTTACGCGCCCGGGTTCTTGTAGAGGCCGCGCCAGTCGATGGCCTTGGCTCCGAAGTCGAGGCGGCACTTGAA
>JAQVKV010000150.1 GCA_028694545.1 Zavarzinia sp.
CCCTCGTGCTGCAAGGCGAGATCTATGCCGTCGCCGCCCTGGCCGGCGGCTATGCCGTCGTCGCGGGGGAGATTCTGGCCGGCCTGCCGCCACTGCCCGCCTTGCTGCTCGGCGCCGCGCTTTGCCTCGTGCTCCGCCTGCTCTCCCTCTATCGCGGCTGGACGCTGTGGCATCCGCCGGCCCCGCCCGGCCTCTGAAGGCCGTGCCGTCATGACCGACCTGGCCCGCATCCGCCTGCCCGACCACCCCCTGGCCATCCGCCCGGCCGAGGCGATCGCCGACCGCCTGCCGATCCGGGGGTCCACGGCCGCTGGATGGTGTTGCGCGAATTGACGGCGGCCTTCAAGACGGGACCCGCGCGCCCGGTGGCGCTCGGCTTCCGGCGCCGGCACCGCCGGGCCTGGGAGGTGACGGACGGATCGGGTCGCGCCAAGGTCTGGCCGATCATGCCGCCGACCCGGCCGATGCTGCTGGATGCCGAAGGGACGACGATCCTCGGCGTGATGCCGGACGGCGTGCATATCCTGCCGGTCGATGCCCAGGGCCGTTTCCTGCGCCTGACGCCCGAGGAGCTGGAAGCCCTGCATGCCAGCCTTCCCTCCAGATCTCCGGTCCCGCGCGACCGAATGGAGGCTTGACCTTCCGCCCGGCGGACGCGATAGAACGCCCCGGGCCTGTATTTGCTTCTAAAGACACATAAGAGGGAGAGTCAGCATGTCCATTCGCTTCGACAATCGCGTCGCCATCGTCACCGGCGCGGGCGGCGGCCTCGGCCGCAGCCATGCCCTCGAGCTCGCCAAGCGCGGTGCCAAGGTGGTGGTGAACGACCTCGGCGGCGCTGTCGACGGTTCCGGTTCCTCGGCGGGTGCCGCCCAGCGCGTCGTCGACGAGATCAAGGCGGCGGGCGGCGAAGCGGTGGCCGACACCAATTCGGTCTCGACCCCCGAAACCGCCGAAGCCCTGGTGAAGACCGCGATCGACACCTACGGCAAGCTCGACATCGTCATCAACAACGCCGGCATCCTGCGCGACAAGAGCTTCGCCAAGGGCGAACTGGCCGACTTCAAGCTGGTGATCGAAGTCCACCTGATGGGTTCGGTCTATGTCACCAAGGCCGCCTGGCCGCACCTGCAGGCCAACAACTACGGCCGCGTGGTCATGACCTCGTCGGCGTCCGGCCTCTACGGCAACTTCGGACAGGCCAACTATGGTTCGGCCAAGATGGGTCTCGTCGGCCTGATGAACACCCTGAAGCTGGAAGGCCAGAAGAACGACATCCGCGTGAACACGATCGCGCCGGTCGCCGCCACCCGCATGACCGAGAACCTGCTGCCGCCGGCCGTGCTCGAGACCCTGAAGCCGGAACTCGTCACCGCGGGCGTCATGCACCTCGTTCAGGAAAACAGCCCGAACGGCGTGATCCTGGAAGCCGGCGCCGGCTATTACTCGACCGTGCAGATCGTCGAGGGCACGGGCGCCAAGCTCGGCGCCGAGGTGAGCGCCGAAGACGTCGCCGCCGCCTGGGACAAGATCGCGGACATGAGCGGTGCCACCCCGGCCTTCTCGTCCAACGAAAAGCTGGCGCTGATCTTCGCCTGATTTTCCGGATGCCGGCCCGTCCCCGGGCCGGCATCCCCTTTTCCCGTCATCCCGGCGCAGGCCGGGATCTGGTCGGGATAAAGCGCTCTCTCCGGATGAAGGCCCCGGCCTTCGCCGGGACGACGATTTCAGCCCTATCCCTGATAGAGATCGCGATAGGTCTCGCGCAGCAGGGCCTTCTGGACCTTGCCCATGGTGTTGCGGGGCAATTCGTCGATGAAGACCACCGCCTTTGGCTGCTTGAATTTGGCCAGCCGGCCATCGAGCGCCGCGAGGATCGCCGCCCCGTCCCGGGCCGCCCCTTTCTCCGGCACGACGACCGCCGTCACCCCCTCGCCAAAATCGGGATGGGGCACGCCGATCACGGCGCTTTCGATTACGCCAGGCAGGGCGTCGATCTCCCCCTCCACTTCCTTCGGATAGACGTTGAAACCGCCCGAGATCACCAGATCCTTGCCCCGGCCGACGATGTGGACGTAACCCTCCGCGTCAATCATGCCAAGGTCGCCGGTGATGAAGAAGCCGTCGGGCCGGAATTCGGCGGCCGTCTTTTCCGGCATGCGCCAGTAACCCTTGAAGACATTGGCGCCCGCAACCTCGATCATGCCGATCTCGCCTTGGGGCAGCGGGGCGCCGCTCTCCGGATCGGCGACGCGCAGCGCGACACCCGGCAAGGGGAAGCCGACCGTGCCCGGCACCCGCGCCCCGTCGTAGGGGTTCGAGGTGTTCATGTTCGTCTCGGTCATGCCGTAGCGTTCAAGGATGGCGTGACCCGTGCGCGCCTCGAAGGCGAGATGCGTCTCGGCCAGCAGGGGCGCGGATCCCGAGACGAAGAGGCGCATGGGCCCCGCCACCGCGCGCGTCAGCCCCTCTTCCGCCAGCAGGCGGACATAGAAGGTGGGCACGCCCATGAGGCAGGTCGCCCCCGGCATCAGCGACAGCACCTCGCGCGGATCGAAGCGCGGCAGGAAGACCATGGACGCCCTCGCCATCAGGATGGTGTTGGTCGCGACGAACAGCCCGTGGGTATGGAAGATCGGCAGGGCGTGGATCAGCACGTCGTCAGACGAAAAGCGCCAGTAGTCGACCAGCGTCGCCGCGTTGGAGGCGAGATTGTCGTGGGACAGCATGGCGCCCTTGGAACGCCCCGTGGTACCCGATGTATAGAGGATGGCGGCGAGATCGTCCGCCCCGCGCGCCACATCCTCGAAGATGTCCGGGGCCTCCGCCGCCAGCGGCGGCAGGTTGCCCTCGCCCGCCGTGCCCAGGGTCACGCAGCGCGCGCCGACCCCGGCCGCCAGCGGCGCCGAGACCGCTTCCCGTTCCGGCGTCACCACCACCACGCGGGGTTCCGCGTCGCCGATGAAATAGGCGAGTTCGTTCGGCGTATAGGCGGTGTTCAGCGGCAGGAAGACCGCGCCCGCGCGCACGCAGGCAAGGTAAAGCATGAGCGCGTCGACACTCTTCTCGACCTGCACCGCCACCCGGTCCCCGGGCACGACGCCAAGCCAGACGAGGGCATGGGCAAGGCGCGCCGAACGGGTGAGAAGATCGCCATGGCTCATCGCCGCCTGCGCGCCATGCGCGAGGATGAAGGGACGCGCCGCATCCCCCGGACCGGGCTTCAGGCGATCGAACAGCCAGTTGCTCACGATTGCGCTTCCTTTTCCAGGCTTTCGCCCAGCGACCAGCCGAGATTGCCGAGGCGGAAACGCCCGCCGCCGCTGGCGACTTCAGGCTCGGGCAACGGGCGCAGCAAGGCGTGGACGGCGGGCGAAGCCACAGCTTCTCCCCTTGTCGCCCAGGCTTCGTGGTTCGCCTCGATGTCGTCGAGGTCATAGAGATAATTCACCATCACCCCGAAGGACTGGCGCAAGCCGTTGGCCGAACGATCGCCCAGCGGATTGATGCGTTCCAGCCGGGCACCATTGCCGAGGTGAAAACGCGCGACCGGATCGATCACCCGGCCGTCCCTGGTCCGGGCCTTCAGCATGTAATGCGCGCAGGCCCTCGCCAACGCGGCATTCACCGCCGCCGCCGTCTCGCCGTTCAGATACCAGTCGGGCCGATCCAGCGCGGCCAGCGTCGTCTTCTCGCCCTCGCTCAGGAAGGCCGCGCCCTCGTCCGCCGCCGCGCGGGTCGCGGCCAGCCAGCGGGCGAAACCGGGCACCGGGGAAAGAGTAACGAAATTGGTCACGTTCGGCAGCTCGCGGCGCAATTCCTCGACCACCTGCTTGATCAGGAAATTGCCGAAGGAAATGCCGCGCAAGCCCTCCTGGCAGTTGGAGATCGAATAGAAGACGGCGGTGGTCGCCCGCGTGGGGTCGGTCTGTTCCCGCTGTTCGGCCAGCACGCCCTGGATGTCGCCCGGGATCGCGCCGGTCAGCGCCACCTCGACGAAGATCAGCGGATCATCGACGAGCTGGGGATGAAAGAAGGCGTAGAGCCTGCGGTCGGCGGGGGCGAGGCGGCGGCGCAGGTCGTCCCAGTCATGGATCTGGTGCACCGCCTCGTAGCGGATGATGCGCTCGAGGACATTCGCCGGCGTCGACCAGTCGATCCGCCGCAGGACGAGAAAGCCCCGGTTGAACCAGCTCGAGAACAGATGCTCGAAATCGCTGTCGAGGGCGGGCAAGGTCGGGTCCTGCGACCGGATCTTCAGCAGAAAGGCGCGCATCTCGACGAGGAGCGCGGTGCCGCCCGGGGCAAGGTTCAGGCGCCGCAGCACTTCCTGCCGGCGCGGCTCCGCCGCGCTCTGCAGGTCGGCCATGGTGGTCGGGCCCGGGTTGTGGCGATATTCCTCGATCGCGGCATCGAGCCTTGCGATGTGCGGGCCATAGGCTCTTGCGAGCAGGAGCAGGAAATCCGCCTTGCCCTCGTCGCCCGCGTTCCGCCACAGATCGAGGATGCGGCGCGCCAGCGCGATGCCCGAGGCTTCGCCCCGACCCGACAGCAGGGCTTCGACCAGGGGTGCGAAATCGGGCCGCGACGGGGCCGACAAGGCGGGCGCTGACCGTCGCTCGATCAGGCCGCGCCCGCGGCTCCGGATCGTTTCCAGAAGATCGGAGAAGAATCCCGACGTGCTCATGACCGTCTCCCCATACGCTGCAGGCGGCTGTCGCCGGGCCAGCATGAGGGGCGAGCGCCGGCCCTTCAAGCCCCCGTGGCATCCCCGTCATGCAATCCGGCCACGCGGGAACCCCGCCTCTTGTCCTGGGTTTATCCCGACATGGAAAGCCCGTCTTTCCGCCTTGCTTTGGCCGATTTGCTGCCCCACCTTGCGCCCATGTCGAACCCTGCCCCCGCCCTGCTGACCCGCCGCCGCACGCTCGGCCTTTCCCTTGGTCTCGGCGCCCTCAGCCTCAGTCTTCGCCCCTCCGCCGCCCACGCGGAACTGAACCAGCGCGATCGGACCGACATCGCCCGGGTGGAGGCCCTGTTCAACGACATCCGCACCCTGGAAGCCCGCTTCACCCAGGTCGATTCCAACGGCGGCTATGCCGAGGGGCGCCTTTTGCTGCGTCGCCCCGGGCGCCTGCGCTTCGAATACGACCCGCCCACCCCCCTGCTCATCGTCGCGGACGGCACCTGGCTCGTCGTCTACGACAAGGAGATCAAGCAGGTGGACCGCTATCCGCTGGGCCGCACGCCCATCGGCGTCCTCGTCCGCGACCGGATCGATTTCGGCGATGGTCTCGAAGTGACGGAGGTGCAGCGCGATTCCCAGGCTTTCGCCGTCTCCCTGATCGACCCCGCCCATCGCGACGACGGCAAGTTGACCCTCGTCTTCACCGAGAATCCTTTCGAGTTCCGGCAGTGGCAGGTACTCGACGCACAAGGGATCAACACCGTGGTCTCGCTCGACGGCATCAAGACCGGCGGCAGCTTCGATCCCGTGCTCTTCACCTTCACCGACCCGCCCGGCACGACCGGCAACCGCCATGACCGCTGAGTCCGCTGGCGTTGAGTCGCACCCGCGCTGAGCCTGCTTGCCGCCCCGACGAGGGGCATGGTAGCCGTTATACATGGCGACAATTTCCGCACCCCTCATCGGCATTCCGGCCTGTGCCCGCTCCATGGACGGGCATCCGTTCAACGTCGTCGGCGAGAAATACATCGCGGCGGCGCAAGCGGCGGGCGGCCTGCCCCTGCTGATCCCCAGCCTGCCCGAGCCCCTGGCCCCGGATGCGGTGCTGGACGCGTTGGATGCGCTGCTGATCACCGGCAGCCCGTCCAACGTCCACCCCGCCCGCTACCAGGGCGAGGCCAGCCGCCCCGGCACGATGCACGACGAGCAGCGCGACGCCACCACCCTGCCCCTGATCCGGGCGGCGATCGCGCGCGGCATGCCGGTCCTCGCCATCTGCCGTGGCCATCAGGAACTGAATGTGACGCTGGGCGGCACCCTGTTCCAGCATGTCCACGAAATCCCCGGCCGGCTGGACCATCGCGCGCCCGAAGGGAAATCGATCCCCGAGCAGTATGCCCCCGCGCACAAGGTGAGCGTCACCCCCGGCGGCCGGCTCGAGCACCTGGTGGGCGAGCGCGAATTCATGGTCAATTCCCTGCACGGTCAGGCGATCGACCGCCTGGCCCCCGGCCTCCGGGTCGAGGCCGTGGCGCCCGACGGCACGATCGAGGCGGTTTCGGCGCCCGATGCGCCGGGCTTCCTTCTGTCGGTACAATGGCACCCGGAATGGCGTGCGCTGGAAAATCCGGTCTCCATGCGACTTCTCGGTGCATTC
>JAQVKV010000151.1 GCA_028694545.1 Zavarzinia sp.
GCGTTGCCCACCCGCCGGCAGGTCGTGGACCATATGCGGCGACTTCAGGGTCAGGCGATCAAAGTCGATCACATTGATGTCGGCGCGCTTGCCGACTTCTAGCGTACCGCGATCGCGGAAGCCGCCGTGTTCCGCATTGGCGCCCGAGAGCATGCGCACCACCTGCTCCACGCTCAGACGCTCGCCCTTGGCGCGGTCGCGCGCCCAATAGGACAACATGAAGGTGGAGAAACTGGCGTCGCACACGGTGCCGACATGGGCGCCACCGTCCGACAGCCCGGCCAGCGCCAGCGGATGGCGCATCATGCTCAGCACATTGTCGAGCGAGAATTCGACATAGTTCGAGAAGGGGAAATAGAGCATCGCCCGCCCCTCGTCCTCGAGCATGGCGTCATAGATCGCCGAGATGGGGGAGACGCCCAGCGCCTGCGAACGGGCATACATCGATTTCTCGAAGGGCTGTTCGTAGTCCGGCGTCTCGCCGAGCTGGAACAGCATGGTCGAGACGAAATCGACCGCCGCGAGGAACTTGTCGACCATGGGCGGCACCGACGAACCATCGGCCGCCATCTTGTCCGGCGTCTCGCTCATGATGCGTGCCTTCACCGCCGGATCGCGCAGGCGCGCCACCCTCTCGGCGAGGGGCAGATGGGCCAGCGCCTTGTAGGACGGATGGCCCATGAAGGGATGGAAGGTGCACTGGAAACCGACCATGACGCCGACCGCGCGGGGCGCCGTCTGCATGCGGATGGTGATGCCCTTTTCCCTGGCCGCTTCGGCCCGCGCCACGATCTTCCGCCACTGGCCGGGATCGAGCGGACGTTCCATGAGCGTGATCGAGGTCGGATGGTCCGGCGCGGTGGCGGCGTAAGCCTCCACGATGTCGAATTCGCGCTCGAATTCCTCCGGCCCCTTTTCGAGATTGAAGTCGGAGACCGCCTGAAGCACGCCATGGTCGAGGCCCTTCATCGCCTCGGCGATGCCGGTCAGCTCGGCGATGGTCGCTTCGGAAGCCGGCGTCGCCAGACCGTCGGAGGTACGGTGCGTGTCGCTGCGGCCGGTGGCGAAACCGAAGGCCCCCGCCTCCATCGCCTCGCGCACGAGGGCGCGCATGCGGGCCACGTCTTCCGCCGTCGCCGCCTCGCCCCTTATGGCGCGCTCGCCCATGACGTAGACGCGCAAGGGATCATGCGGGACCATGGCGGCGAAATCGATCGTATGGGGGAAGTCGATCGCCTTCATGTAGTCGGGGAAACTTTCCCAGTTCCACGACAGGCCCTCGGCCAGCGCCACGCCCGGAATATCCTCGACGCCCTCCATGAGGCGGATCAGGCAGTCGTGATCCTGCGGCCGCACGGGCGCGAAGCCGACACCGCAATTGCCAAGCACGGCGGTGGTGACACCATGGTTGACCGAGGGGCGGAGATCCGGGTCCCAGCTCACCTGCCCGTCGTAATGGGTGTGCAGGTCGACGAAGCCCGGCGTCACGATGGCGCCGACCGCGTCGATCACCCGCGCGGCCGCGCCCGGGCAGGCGCCCAGCGCCACGATGCGCCCGTCCTTCACCGCGACGTCGCCCTTATAAGCGGGTTTGCCCGTGCCGTCGACGATGGTGCCGCCGGTAATCTTCAGATCGTAGTCCATGGTTTCCCTCCCCTTTGGGCAGCGTCGCCCTTTTTCTTGTGTCATCCCGGCGGAAGCCGGGATCTTTCCCAGAACCATGCGCCCTTTCCGTCGCGCCCTTTCCGGCGCATGGTCCCGGCCTTCGCCGGAACGACGGGATGGGGGCGACGCGGCTGTCCTGTCGATGATCAGATTTAGTCCGGTTCAAAAGCGCCGTCATTGACCGGGCCCGCCGGAAAATTGACTTTCCGCGCCAAAGTGCCGAAAGTTTCACCATGATCGGCAGCGGCGTTTCCACCGCCTATGTGCGGACCGTGATCGAGACGGCGGCGGCGCTGGTGCCCGGCCTGTAGCCCGGCGATGTGCTGGCCCGCGCCGGGATCGACGCCGCGCGCGCGACCCGGCCGGACGGTCAACTCACGCTCGCCGAGGTCGATCGCATCTGGCAGGCGGCGGCGGCGCTGGCGGGCACGCCGGCTTTCGGACTGGAGGTCGGCCGGCGGGTGCAGCCCGCCAGCTACAGCCTCGTCGGCCAGGTGATGATGACCGCGCCGGATCTTGGCGCCGCCCTGCGCGAGGCGGTGCGCCTCACGCCCCTGATCGGCGAGGGCGGCGTGATCGACATCGCCCACGAACCTGGCCGGGTACTGATGCGCTATACGCCCTCGAACCCAGACTGGGTATTGAAAGACATGCGGGTGGACGCGGCGCTGGGTGGCGCTCTCATGCTGGCCCATATGATCACGGGAACGGAAATCCATCCGGCCGAAGTCCGCCTGAACCGCACGCCCCCGCGCGATCCCGGCCCCTGGGCGGCGCTGTTCAAGGCGCCGATCCGTTTCGGCGCCGACGGCAATGCTCTGGTCTGGGACCGGGCGCGCATGGCAACACCCTTGCGGGCCGCCAACGAGGCGGTGAACCGCCTGCTGCGCGCGCACGCGGAGGAAATCTATCGCGAGCGGCTGTCGGCGGGGGGCGTGCCGGCGGACCTGCGCCGGGTGCTGCAAAGCCTGCTGACGGCGGGCGAAAGCCTCACGGTGGAAGCGGCCGCCGCCACGCTGAACACCAGCGCGCGCAGCCTGCAACGCGCGCTGGCGGTGGCGGGAACCAGTTTCGCGGTGGAACGCGACGGGTTGCGCCTGGCGCTGGCCCGTCACCACCTGTCACGCCCCGAACTGAAGGTGGAGGCGATCGCCACCCGCCTCGGCTATGCCGAAGCGGGCGTCTTCGTACGCGCCTTCCGCCGCTGGACCGGGGAAACGCCGGCGCGCTGGCGCCGCAACGCGCTCAGTGGATCCCCAGCATCGGCTTCATCATCCGCCGCAACAGACCCGGGAACAGACCCGCGACCTTGAGGCCGAAGGACACTTGCCCGTTGCCCGGCCAATGGACCTTGTCGCCGTTCACAGCCTTCCAGGCGAGTTCGGCGATATCATCCGCCGTATGGGCGACACCGCCCATCTTGGCGACCGCCGCGTCGGCCGACTGGCCCTGGCTGTGCACCATGTCGGTCGAAACGAAGCCGGGCAATATGTCCGTCACCTTGATGCCGAAGGGCGCGAATTCCTGGGACAGTGCCTCGGTCAGGGCACGCACCGCGAATTTCGTCGCGGAATAGACCGCAAGCCCGGGCGTGCCATACATGGCGGAGGCCGAGCACAGGGAAACGATGGTCGCCCCAGGCGTCTGCTTCATGTAGGGCAAGGCGGCGTGGAAGCCGTTGACGACGCCGTTCAGGTTCACATCCACCGTCTTCGCGTGGAACGCCGGCGTGATCGACTCGAAAGCCGCGAATTTCGCGATGCCCGCATTGTTGACGAGCACGTCGAGGCGTCCGCCGGCGGCAGCCACGAAATCGGCCATGGCCTTTTCGTAAGCCGCGAAATCGGTAACGTCGAGTGCCGCATGGAAGCAGCGATTGGCGCCGAGTTCACCGGCAAGCTTCGCCACCCCTTCGGCGTCGAGATCGGTCAGGCCGACGAAATAGCCTTCCCGCGCGAAACGCCGGGCAATGGCGGCGCCGATGCCGCGCGCGGCCCCGGTGATGAAGACGGACTTGCTCATGCTCTCCCCCTCTTTGTCCTTGTGTTTATGGATCGGTGTTTTTCCCTCCCCCCGGCCCTCGCCCCCTCGGGGCAGAGGGATGGGGCGGGGGGAGGGAAACACCGGATTACGACGACCAGAGATCCAGCGGCACCTCGAACGGCTTGTTCACATAGACGGGCCGCGCCGGCCCCATGGCGGCCAGTGCCGCCATCAGGCGCCCGTCAAGGCCGAGCAACCCGTCGGCGATGCGCAGGATGCGCCGGTTGGGCGACGCGGCGGGCGACTGCAGGCGGATCGCCTCCGCCGCCTCGACCTCGCGTCCCGGATTATGCAGGGCGAGCGTGATCAGCGCCGAGGCGGTCGAGCGCGAGACGCCAGCGAAACAATGGATGAGGATCGGCGCCGACGTGTCCCAGCCACGCAGGAAATCGATCAGGGCACGGACGTGCTCCTCCGCCGGCGCGATCACCCCGTCCTGCGGCTCGGCGTAATCATGGACGCCCACCCGGTGGTGGCGGTCGGGGTCGACCTCCGGCGGCGTCTCGGGCCAGTCGCCCGGATCAAGCAGGGAAACCAGATGGCTGGGGCGAACGCGCTTCGCGACGACCGGAACCTCGGCCCAGGGACAGACATGGACGACCGGCATTTCTCCCCTTCCCCGAGGCGCGCCCGGCGTTGCGCACGCACTCTAATGTGATAAATATTCACGTACAAGCAGACGCCCGGCAAGGGGCGCACAGGAGGAGAATAGCCCATGGACGCGGCCTTGCCGCTGATTTTGGCGGCCCTTGCCGCCACCGGATTGATGGCGGCGATCTGGTTCGCTTCGCGCGGTGCGCGCGCGCCAGCGCTGGACGAGGTACTGGCCCGCCGCCGCCTGATCGAAGACTGGCAGGATTTCGAGCCCGGAGACATCTGGATCTCGGCCGACCGCCGCGCGGCGCTGGCGACCGATCGTAACTCGGGCCGGCTCGGCCTCGTCTTCGCTTTCGGCGACAAGCTGCCCAGCCGGCTTCTCGGCCCGGGTGACGTCGCCGCCTGCCGGCTGGATGGCGGCCTGCTGCTGATCGAGACTCACGATTTCGGCCGTCACCGTTTCGAGATTGCGGCAACCGGCGACGCGGCGACGCGCCCCTGGGTCGACCGGCTGCGCCTGCTGGCCCACGGTTGAGAGGGCACGCCCATGGAAATGCTCGTCCTGCTTCAGTACGCGATCCCCGGCTTCGTCGTCCTGATCCTGGCCGAGCTTGCCTGGATGAAATTCCGGGGCGGCGTTGCCTACGAATGGCGCGACAGTGTTGCCAGCCTGACCATGGGGCTGGGCAATCTGGTGGACGGGGCGCTCATCGCCCTCGTGCTCTATCCGCTGTTCGGACTGCTTTACGAATACCACCTGTTCGACTGGGACACCGCCGTCTGGTGGGCCTTTCCCGCCGTGCTGCTCGTCCAGGACTTCTGCTTCTACTGGAGTCATCGGCTGAGCCATGAATGGCGCTGGTGGTGGGCGGCCCATGTCAGCCATCATTCCTCGCTGCACTACAATCTCTCGACCGCGTTGCGCCAGCCCTGGACCGGCTTCTTCGCCATGTCGTGGCTTCCCTACGCCCTGATGCCCGTCGTCGGCATCCCGGTGGAGGCGATCGCCGTCGCCCATGGCGTCTCGCTGGCCTATCAGTTCTGGATCCATACGGAAGCGGTGGGCAAGCTGCCCCGATGGTTCGAGGCCGTGTTCAACACCCCCTCGCACCACCGGGTCCACCACGCCACCAACCCCCGCTACCTCGACCGCAACTACGCCGGCACGCTGATCATCTGGGACCGGATGTTCGGCACCTTCGAGCCGGAAAACGCCGAAGACCCGCCGCGTTACGGCATCGTGAAGAATATCGGTACCTTCAACCCGATCGTCATCGGCATCCACGAATGGATCGGCATCTTCCGCGACCTGGTCCGCGCGCGAAGCTGGCGCGGCCGCGCCATGACCCTGTTCGGCCCGCCCGGCTGGCGCGAGGACGGTTCGGGGTCCACCTCCGAGACGATCCGCGCCGCCTGGCGCCGCCGCCCCGCGATCCGGCCCGCCGAATAGGGTTCAGGCCCGGACCAGGCGCCGCGCGGCGAAGAAGCCTGCAAAGGCCAGGGGCGTGAGCACGACAAAGACCCAGGGACCGGCGGCCAGCGCCGTTGTCGGCCCGGGGTCGGCGCCGAGCCCGCGCGCATTGGCGACGATCCCCGCCCCGGCGGCGCCCAGCGCATAGCCAAGCAATTGCACCGTGGGCACCGCCGCCGCCGCCAGCGTGCGCTGCTCCGGCACCACCGCCTCGACGATCCGCCGCGTGGCGAAAGCCCAGACCGCGCCGACACCGCCACCCTGCAGGAAGGCCACCGCGACCGAAGGCCAGACCCCGCCGAAGGGCACGGCCCAGACGGACAGAACCACCGCCAGCGCCGCCGCGGCCGCGCCGAATACGATGGCGGCCCGCTCGCGCCGCCCTGTCGCCCCGGCGGTGACCACCGCCACCAAGGTCCAGGCCACCGCCTCCACCGCGATGACGTAGCCGACGGCCAGCGGCCGGACACCGTGCAGGGTCTCCAGCAGGATCGGCCCGAACACGGTGAAGGGCATGGTCGCGGTCGACAGCGTGATCACGAGCAGGAAGCCCG
>JAQVKV010000152.1 GCA_028694545.1 Zavarzinia sp.
GCAGGGTGAACTCTGGGGGCAGGGGGCGGTCGCGATGGGCGATCCAGGAATTCACTCCGGCGGCATAGGAATCAAGCACGGCTTTCAGTTCGGGGCTTGCCTTCGCATAGGCCTCGTCCGCCAGCCGGCCGATGCCGAGCGTGCGACTGTAGATATCGGCGGGCAAGGCCTGGCCGCCCGCTACCGCCGCGAGCTGGCCCCGGCCGAAGCGGCGGAACAATTCCATCTGGAACAGGCGATCCTCGGCGTGCAGCCGGCCCAGGGCAAAGAAGCCGTCCGCTCGCGATTGCGAAAGGATATGGGGAATCGCAAACGAATCGCGCATGATGGTGACAGGGGCGCCCAGCCCCGCCACCACTTCCTCGCCGTCGCTCGCCGGTACCGACCGGGCGAGCCAGAGGGCAGTTGCCGCCAACGTAACCACAAGCGTGGCAACAAGCGTGGCGAAGCCGATCAGGCTCCATTTGATCATCAGGCGCGGCGACACTGGGACCCCCGTTTCTTGTGCTATTTTTTTGTTACACCGCAAAATCTTGCGGACAAAGAGCGCATGTGGCGCATAATAGTGATGTTGTGAACCGAGGTGAAAAGGTAATCGCCCTGACCCCTTCGCTCCACATATCGCCTCCCTTCCAATCCGTCGCCGCATCGTCGACGTGTGACGAGAAGCCGCCCGTTCGTGGCGGCTTTTTTGTTGCCCGCGCGCTGCCTGGCGGAGGCGATCAATGCCTTCCTCCCATCCCGCAGTCGAGGAGTGCCACATGACGAAAAGAGCCGCCCGCGCCAAATCCCAGTTGGATGTCTTTGACGGCAAGGTCCGGACCTTGCATCAGGAGATCGCCGGCTGGGATCCGGTGGACGAGGACGATCGCGAACAGCGATATGTGCGCAAGGTCAGGCCGCAGAGTGACAACCAGCGTCTCCTGATCGAGGCGATCCAGACTCACAATCTCACCCTGGCGCTTGGCCCGGCCGGCACGGGCAAGACCTACCTTGCCATCGCCCAGGCGGTGGAAGCGCTGGAGGCCGGCAACGTCAACCGCATCGTCCTGTCACGCCCGGCGGTCGAGGCGGGGGAAAGCCTCGGTTACCTGCCGGGTGACATGCACGAGAAGCTGGCGCCCTATCTCCAGCCGCTCTACGACGCCTTGAATGAACGCCTCGGCTCGAAGCGCCTCAAGGCCTATCTCGCCAATGGCTCGATCGAGATCGCCCCGGTCGCCTTCATGCGCGGGCGCACCCTGAACGGCGCCTTCGTCGTGATCGACGAGGCGCAGAACTGCACCTATGCCCAGATCAAGATGCTGCTCACGCGGCTGGGCTGGCATTCGACCATGGTGCTGACCGGTGATCCGGACCAGAGCGACCTGCTCGAAGGCGTCTCGGGCCTCGCCGACATCGCGAAACGGCTGGAGGCGGTGTCGGGTATCGCCGTCGTCCGCCTCTCGGACCGCGACATCGTCCGCCATCCGCTGGTTGCTTCCATGCTCGGCGTGCTCTGAGGAATCACCCCCTCACCCCGGCCCTCTCCCCCTGAAGGGGGCGAGGGAGAAAGGCCCCTCGCCCCACTCGGGGAGAGGGGTTGGGGTGAGGGGGAAACCCCGTCCCCGAAACGAAAAACCCCGCCGGCGCGAACCGGCGGGGCTCTTTTCGGGAACGACCAAAATCAGGCGGCGTCGTTGAAAGCGATGCCCTTCTCGGTGAGCAGAACCTGCAGTTCGCCGGTCTGGTACATTTCGCGGACGATGTCGCAGCCGCCGACGAATTCGCCCTTCACGTAAAGCTGGGGAATGGTCGGCCAGTCCGAGAAGCGCTTCACGCCTTCCCGGAGCGAGGGGTCGGTCAGGACGTCGAAGCCCTTGAACTTCACGCCGAGACGGCCGAGAACCTGCACCACGGCGGCGGAAAAACCGCACTGCGGGAAGATCGGCGTGCCCTTCATGTAGAGGACGACGGGGTTCTCGTCGATGTCGCGACGGATACGGTCGAAGACTTCTTCGCTCATGAGCCCACTCCACGCCGCGCGGCGGCGGATACGAAATTCAGAATGCTTCAAGCTAGTGCGGGCCCGGGCTGCTTGCAAGATGCCGCCCGGAGCCGCGCCTGTCCTGGCCGGATCAGATCACCCGGATGTTCTTGAACTGCCAGGGATCGGACGTGTCGATGTCTTCCTCGAACAATTCGCCGCGACCATCGAGCGGGGTCCAGTCGGTGAAGACGCCGACGCGCGGGCCCCAATAGGTACCGGCGATCTCGAGGCAGCGCTCGAAATCCATCTCCTCGGGCTCGACCACGCCGGCGCGCGGGTTCTCGATCGCCCAGACCATGCCGGCGAGGACGGCGGAGGTCACCTGCAGGGTGGTAGCGCCGTTGTAGGGAGCAAGTTCCCGCGCCGCATGGATGTCGAGGTGGGAGCCGAGCCAATAGGCGCCCTTGGCATGGCCGGCCAGCAGCACACCCAGTTCGTCGTAGCCCGAGATGATCTCGTTCATCATCAGGCGCTTCTTGTCCTGCATCTTCCAGTTCTTGCCGGCCAGTTCATGGACCGACATGACCGCGTCATCCGCCGGGTGATAGGCGTAATGGCTGGTCGGACGGTAGACGACCTTGCCGTTTTCCTCGACCGTCAGAAAGTCGGCCAGCGAGATCGATTCCGAATGGGTGATCAGGAAACCATGGAAGCGGCCTTCCATGGGGGTCCAGGTGCGCACGCGCTGCGAGGCGCCCGGACGGTTCAGGTAGATTGCCGCGCCCTTGCCGATGGCATGGCGGCCGCCGTCCGGCGGAAAGAGCTTCTCGTGGGTGCCCCAGCCGAGTTCGGCCGGCTGGCAGCCTTCGCCGACGAAGCCGTCGACCGACCAGGTATTCACGAATTCGCCGATCGCCTTCGGGACATTGGCCTTCTGGCTGTCGCGCTCGGCGATGTGGATGACCTTGACGCCGAGACGCTGCGCAAGTTTCGCCCACGCCTCGCGGTTGGCGGGCTTTTCAACCTGCGTGTCGGTCGCGGCGGCGATGTCGAGCAGGGCCTGCTTCACGAGATGGCTGACATGGCCCGGATTGGCGCCATGGGTCAGTACGGCCGTGGGGCCGCCCGGGTATCTCGCCTTCAGGGCCAGCGCCTTCTCGCGCAGGCCGTAGTTGGAACGGTCGGTCGCGCTCAGGCTCTTGTCGGTATAGCCGCCGGCCCAGGGCTCGATACAGGTATCGAGATAGAAGGCCCCCCGTTTCTGCGCCAGCTCGACCAGGTCGAGGGAGGAGACATCGACCGAGAGATTGAGCAGGAAATCACCCTCGCCGATCATGGGTTCGAGCAGGGTGACGTAATTCTCGGGCGTGACGCGTTCCTCGATGAAGGTAACGCCATATTCCGCCGCAACCGCCGCGCCGTCCTGGACGGCGTTGACGATGGTGATCCGGCTCGCCGGCATGTCGATGTGTCGCAAGATAAGCGGCAACACGCCCTGGCCAATCGAGCCAAAGCCGATAATCACGAGCCGTCCGGCGAAAGCCGTATGCCTGGTCTGGCGGTCCATGGTCATCGTTCTCCTGAACATCGAGCGTAAGGCGCGCCGGCCACGCTCGGTAATGGCACCCATTCTTGAGATTGGATTGCGGGGTGGGGGGGATGAAGGTTCGATCTTGAACAGCGCTACGTTGAAATGGGCGCCGATCAAGAGAAGGGTCGCACTTGCGTAAAAGAATACCAGCACGACCACGATGGAGCCGAGGCTGCCGTAGGTGACATTATAATTGCCGAGGTTCCGGATAAAGAGCGAAAAGAGACTGGCCGATATGATCCAGCCGATTGTCGTCAGCACCGAGCCTGGCAGCACATGGCTGAACTTCAGGCGGCGGGCCGGCAACAGCCAGTTCATGAAGACAAGAGACAGGAAAACGAGAAGCGTGCCGGTGCCATAGCGCGCGAAATCCCACAATTGCCGGTTCCAGGCGCGCGGGGCATAGGGTTTCACTAGCCAGTCCCAGACCTGCGGCCCCAGGATGACGGCGAAGGAAACACCGATCATGACCGCCGCGCCGAGCACGACGAGACTGACGTGAAGGGCGGTGACAAGCACGAAATTGCGATGTTCCACCGCGCCATAGGCCCGGTTCAGCGCAACCCGAAGCGCGGCGACCCCGTTCCCCGCCGTATAGAGCGTGACGAGAACGCCGATGGTCATGACGTTGGTGTTCCGCCCGGACGACAACACCTGGCGCACGGCGGGCGCCAGCGTCTTCGCCACATCCTCGGGCAGGAAGGTGAAGAGGGTCTGCACCGCTTGCGGCGCGCTGGCCGCCGTGCCGAGACTGCCGGCGAGGGCGGCGAGCGCGATCAGGAAGGGAAACAGGGCGAGTAGCCCGGTGAAGGCGAGATAGGCGGCAAGATGGGTCGCGTCCTCGCGGCTTGCCCGCAGCATGGCGCGAAACAGGGCCCTGAAGATCCGGCCGACCAGCAGGAAGGGCGCCAAAATCAGGCGCATCAGGGGCGCACGACGGGTGTGCCCCTCGATCTCGACATCAGACATGATGGCTCAGCAATGCCGGTTCCGGTAACCAATGGTCAAGGGATCCTTATGCATGATGGCCCCGCGGCGGGCAATGCGCGCCGCGCCAAAGTCACCGATCGAGGAAAATCACGGACCGGCAACATGACCGATCTGAGCGAACGCAAGCGGGTCTACGAGGTTCTGGTCAGGCAGGCCGAGCGCTGGACCGTCGTGGACGTCTTCGAGGACAAGGAAGATGCCTTGGCCCAGGGGGCGCGCATGCGTATCGGCCATAAAGCCGTGCGGGTGACCATCGAACGCTTCAATGCCGAGACGAAGACCTATACCAGTACCATCATCTGGGAATGGCAGGCCCCGAAGCGGGCGGCTTCGCCCGTCCATCGCGTCGGCAACCAGGCGGAGGCCCGGTTGCACCATCTGCCGCCACCGAAGAAGAAGGAGCCGCCCAGGCCGTGGTGGCGCCGCTGGCTCGGGCTTTAGCGCGCTGTTAACCGCCCGGGCTGCAGG
The DNA here is from genome assembly GCA_028694545.1 of Zavarzinia sp. GTDB lineage: Bacteria > Pseudomonadota > Alphaproteobacteria > Zavarziniales > Zavarziniaceae > Zavarzinia. Next base: position 5,019 of record JAQVKV010000152.1, read on the forward strand.
ATGGCGCCAGCCACAGGCAGCATGATTCCCATCAAGGACCCAACCGACATGTCCGATGCAGCGATCTCAGACGCAGCGATCAAGGAACGGCCCGGCGCCCAGAAGGCGAGCGCCCAGACCGACCGGCGTCAGTTCGTGACCATGACGGTGGCCGGGCAACTCTTCGGCCTGCCCATCCTCGACGTTCATGACATCGTGGTGCCGGAGAAGATCACCAGGGTGCCGTTGGCGCCGGCGGAAGTGGCGGGCCTGATCAATCTGCGCGGCAAGATCGTCACGGCGATCGACATGCGCGAAGTACTGCGCGTGCCGCCGCTCTCCACCGGGCAGAAGAGGGTGGGCGTCACCGTCAGCCACCGGGGCGAGACTTATACGCTGCTGGTCGATGCGGTGGGTGAGGTGGTCGAGCTGGACGACAGCAATTTCGAGGCCAATCCGCCGACCCTGGACGCCCGCTGGCGCCATCTGGCGGATGGCATCTTCCGTCTCGAGGGGGAACTCCTCGTCGTGCTGCGGGTCGACCGCATGATGCAGATCGAGGGCTGACGCGACTTTCAGGACGGGGCCCGGGCGATGACGTACAGCCAGCCGGCGGGTTGCGCTTCCCCGATGCGCCATGTCGCGAAACCCGCGGCTTCCAGCAGCGGCCCGAGCATTTCCCGCCGCCAATAGCAGAAGAAGCGCGGCGCCCCGATCTTCCGTTCCGACCATTCCTCGCCATCGCCGGTCTTCAGGCTGAAGGCGAAGCGCCCGCCCGGCGCGAGCGCGCCGCGCAGCCTCTCGAGAATGAAGACGAAGTCGTCGCGGCCAAAATGCGGCAGGACCGCATTGGCGAGGATCAGGTCGTAGTCTTCGCCCGGAGCGTCCATCAGGATGTCGAGGCGCCGCGCCGCGAAGCCGAGGGTGCGAAGGTGGGCGACGAAGCCCGCGGCCGCATCCGTGCAGTCGACCGAAAAGCCCTTTCTGGCCAGATAGGCTGCGTCGCGCCCGCCGCCGCTGCCCAGTTCGAGGATTTTCGCCGTCGCCGGCAGGCCGGACACGGCAGTGTTGATCCAGTCCCGCATCGCTCCGGCGACGCTGGCCGGTGTCGCCCCTATGTAATCCTGGACGTGTGCTTCATAGGACCGCAGGGTTCGCGCGTTCGGCCCGTCCGGCTGTCGGGACAAGGCGTCAGCGCCCTTCGCGCCACCAGGCCGCCATCAGCAGGCCGAGCACGAGGACGAGGGCAAGGGCCGCCGGCAACAGGGGGACCTGGGTGATTGCCGTGACCTCATAGGCTTCGTTC
>JAQVKV010000153.1 GCA_028694545.1 Zavarzinia sp.
CCGATTTCGACGAGTCGGTTGTGGTCAGCCCCGACGGTTTCGTGGGCCTGCGCGCCACCGGCCAGATCGAGATCGGCGGCCTTACGCCCAAGGAGGCGGAGGACAAGATCCGCGTCGCCTCCGCCCGATACCTGCAGGCGCCCGTGGTTTCGGTGCAGGTGACGAAATATGCCTCGTCGCGTCTTTTCGTCGGCGGCATGGTGGCGGCACCGGGGGTCTATGGCATTTATGGCCCGGTCAACCTGCTTGAAGCGATCGTCAACGCGGGCGGTTTCCGCGACGAGGCGCGGGCCGACGAAGTGGTCCTGATCCGCCGTGGCCCGGACGGCAAGCCGATGATGCGCACCGTGGATATCCAGAATTTCATTCAGCGCCTCGACCCGGCCGACGACGTGAAGGTCTTCTCCGGCGACATCGTCTTCGTGCCGCGCAGCCTGGCGGGCGAGGTCGGGCATTGGGTCGAGCAATACATCGACAATGTCCTGCCGCTTGATCCAACCTTCGACTATACGATCAACCGGACGTTCCAGACCGGGACAGGAAGGACCCTGCCGCCGCTATGACCGCAGAAGCCCCTTTCCCTACTTACGACTTCCTCGGGCTCAGCCTGATGGAGCTCGACGTGCCGACTACGGCCGCGGCCATCGTCGCGCGGGCGCCGGACGCGCCGTTCGCCTATGTCAGCACGTCGAACGCCCAGCATGTCGTCTGGATGGACCGGGGGGTAGTGCCCAACCTGCGCCGCGCGCACCTGAAGGCCTGGCTGCGCACCAATGACAGCCGGGTCCTGCGTCTTGTCGGTCGGGTGATGTTCGGCCGGCGCAACATGCCGGTGACCTGCGGCAGCGACCTGACGGTCGAATTGCTGCGCCATCACCTGCGGCCTGACGATACGATCAGCGTGATCGGCGGCGACGACGTGTTGGTGGCGGAAATGCGTCGCCAGTTCCGTTTCGCCGCCCTGCACCAGTTCCAGCCGCCCATGGGGTTGCTGAACAACCCGGCGGCGCGCGCCGCCTGCGTCGATTTCATCGTCGCCCATCCCGCGCGCTATGTCTTCATCGCCTGCGGCTATCCTCAATCCGAACTGATCGCGTTCGAGGCGGCGGGGCGGGGCGGTCGGCACCGGCCTGTGCATCGGCAGTTCGCTGCTGTTCGCGACCGGCCTCGTCGATCGCGCGCCCCTGTGGATGCAACGTCTGACCCTGGAATGGCTGCACCGCCTGATCATCGATCCTCGGCGCCAGGTCCGGCGGATCTTCAACGATTCGGCTCCCATGCTGTGGATTGCCGTAAAGACGCGACTTGGCCTCCGGAATCACGCGGTCCGGGCCCCCGGGGACGGTGCCGCCGCGCCATGAGCGACGGCGTCGCCGATACCGGAATTCGCCGCCGGGGTCGGGTCCTGCGGCCGGTACGCGTATCGGCCAGGGTCATCACCGAAGCGGGCGGACAGGTTGCGGGCGATTCGGCGGCCAAGGTCGCCGTGTTGCTCTTCGTGCTGCCGATGTTCGGCCAGACCTTCCACTATATCTTCGACGTGCCGCCGCTTTATTTTCTCTCGAAGGGCTGGCCGGGCCTGACCGCGCCACTGATCCTGATCGGTCTTTCGCGGGGGCGTCTGCCGGCGACGCCGCTCTTCCTCTTCATGCTGGCCTATGTGCTCGCGTTCACGCCGCTGCTCTCGATGATCAATCTCGGCAATGGCGTGTTCGATGCCCTGGCGACCACCGCCAAGGCCTTGCCCATGACCTATTACTTCTCCCTCTCCGGGCTTCTCATCCTGATGAAGCCGACGGCGCGGACGATCGAGCGTCTGCTGTTCGCCCTCGGGATCGCCACCTATTTCGCCATGGTCTTCATGTGGGTCACGGTCCCGGCGAGCTGGTATGCGTCCGACGCGGTCTCCAGCAAGATCTTCGTCTACGAGATCGAGCGCGGCTATCGCATCTACATGCCGATGTTCTTCGGCAACCTCTTCCTCTTCATGTGCGTGCGCTACGCCCTTGCCCGGCCGAAGCTGCGCTGGTTGCTGGTCGCCGTGCCGATCTGCCTGGCGATCGACATCCTGATCTACAAGCAGCGCACGGCGATCGGCTGCGCCGTTCTCGTCGTCGGGCTGGGGATCGTCGCGGGCATGCCGCGCGGACTGCGCAACCTCGCCTGGACCGCGGGGCTGGCGCTGGCCGCGACCATAGTCTTCGTCGTGCTGACGGGATCGATCGACGAAGGTTTCAGCCAGACTTTCGGCGGCTCCCTGTCCGTCCGGCAGACGTCGATCGCGCTCGCTGTGGATTATCTGATCGCCGAGCCCTTACGCCTTGTCTTCGGCGTCGGCTCGATCACGCGCTTCAGTACCGTCACCATGTTCGATCTCTTCGGTTACAAGCACTTCTACCTGGCCGATCTCGGGTGGCCCGGGGTGGTGTTCGAATATGGCGCGCTCGGCAGCGCGCTGATCGCCGCGACCTCCTTCATGTCGCTGATGATCACCCAGGGCAATGCGGCCGACCGGGACCCGCTGTCGCTCGCGCTCTACGACATCGTCCTTTACTGTATCCTCACGACCGTCGTCTATTCGGTGATGTTCACGCCGGGCGAGACGGCGACGGCGGCCGCATTGTCGATCTATCTGTTCAGGATGCGACGCGCGGCGGCGACGTCATCCGGACCATCGAGCCACTGGGCCCGTCCATAAGGAGAGAGCATGCTTCGGCGCATCAAGAAGCTGTTGGGACACCCGGGGTTCCGGGCGGATCCCTTCGGGACCCTGGTCCGGGGCGCGATCTGGGCCTTCTGCGTCCTGTCCGGGCGCAGCCCCGTGTTCCGCATCGCGCCCGGTGGAGGGCGCCTGCGTGTCCCGCCCGACATGCGCTATATGTCGGTCACCGCCTTCCTCATGCGTGACTGGGTGGAACCGGAGCTTCACTTCCTCGACCGGCTGCTCGGACCGGGCGACGTCTTTCTCGACGTCGGCGCCAATGTCGGCATCTTCACCTTGCGTGGCGCGCCGCTGGTGGGGCCGCAGGGGCTTGTCATCGCCGTCGAGCCGGGACAGACGGCCTTTGGCGAACTGACGTCGAATCTCGGCCTCAATCCCGAATTCACCCAGGTTCGCGCATTGCGCAAGGCGCTGTCGGACACCGTCGGCGAGGCGGTCCTGCACCATATCGAGATTGGCAACGACCCTCAGGCCTTCTCGCTGCTCACCGACGGTTCCGATACGGAAAGCGAGAAGGTGGCGGTGACGACGCTCGACCAGCTCGCCGAGGAATACGGTCTGCAGTCGATCGCCTGCATGAAGATGGATGTCGAAGGGGCGGAGCCCATGGTGATCGCGGGCGGCCGCCAGACCCTGGAGCGCCTGAAGCCGATCATCCTGTTCGAGATCAACACGAGGCTGCTCGACCGCAAGGGCGAGGCAGCGGACGATGCCTTCACGGCGCTGCACGGCCTTGGTTACGAAACCTTCCGCTGGACCCTGGACGGCAAGCTCGAGAAGGTGACGGAACTGCCCGAGGGCTGGGCCAATCTGGTCGCCATCCACCCGGCGGGCGAGCAGCCGCGCCGGCGCTGAGGACAGGCGCGACGACGGGCAGGGATCAATAGGCGTCCTTGCCCGACATGCCGCCGAAGATCGTGCGCAGCATGATCTTGAAGTCGAGCCACAGCGACCAGTTCTCGATATAGAAGATGTCGAAGGCGACGACCTTCTTTGCCTTGTCGACGGTCGTGATGGTACCGCGTCCGCCGTTGATCTGGGCCCAGCCGGTAATGCCGGGCTTTACCCGGCAGCGGTAGGCATATTCACGCACGGCCTCGAGATAGGTGTGATTGCCGATCAGCATGTTCGGCACATGCGGGCGCGGGCCGACGATCGACATGTCCCCGCGCAGCACGTTCAGCAACTGGGGCAATTCGTCGATGCTGGTCTTGCGCAGGAAGCGGCCGACGCGGGTGATACGCGGATTGTCCCGCGTGGTGCCGCGCGTGCCGTCGTCGTTTCTGTCGATGGTCATGGTGCGCAGCTTGAAACAGTCGAAATTCCGGTTGTTGAAGCCGACGCGGGGCTGGCGGAACAGGACGGGGCCCGGCGAGTCCAGCTTGATCGCCAGGGCCGCGGCCAGAAGCACCGGACCGGCGACCAGCAGGCCGAGGCCCGCCACCACCTTGTCCTCGATCACCTTGAGCAAGCCCTGGCTGCCCTTCAGCGGGCGATGCGCGACCTGCAGCGAGGGCATGCCGGCGATCCGGACCACGTTCGAGAAGTTCAGGCGGAAATCATTGCCCTCGAAGGGAATGACGACATCGGCGGAAAAGCCTTGCAGGCGCTCCAGCATACCCTGGATGCGCACGGCTGCGGTCCAGGGCAGGGCGATGATGATCATGTCCACATGGCCGTCCCGTACGGCTTCGCGCAGCTTGTCGATGGTGCCGGAGACCGGCACGCCGCCAACCGTTTCGGGGCGGCGGTCCGGCCCGCGGTCGTCATAGATGCCGACCAGCTCGAAAGTGTTGTGCTGGCCGGGATCGAGCAGGCTTTCGACCATGTCGGAGGTGCGGTCGAGGGCGCCGATGATGGCGACGCGCCGGCGCAACAGGGCGCTGCGGAAGGCGTGGGTGACCAATACCCGCGTGATCAGACGGTGGCCGAACAGGAAGAGGACGAGACAGCCGCCCCAGACCGCCAGTGTCGCCGGCGCCTCGAAGGAGGCGGGCAGGAAGACGGCGAGCAGGAAGCAGGCGGCGGCGCAGGCCAGCACGAGGGCGACCAGCGGTTCAGCCATGGTACGCGTCAGCACGCGGTAGTGTTCGACGCGATAGGCGTTCGTCTGGATCGCAACCCGGTTGTACAGTGCCAGGATCAGGGCCAGCAGGAAGATCCCCTGCGCCACGCTGAGGCCGATCGGCTCCGGCCAGCCCAGGGCCCAGGCGAAGGTGGTGGCAACCGCCAGCGCGACGAGATCGCCGAGCCTGACCAACCGGTTTATCAGGCCGTGGGTCCAGACGATCATGCGGCGCAACCTCGTGACATCATGGCTGCAGTGGGCCCGTTAATATTGGTTCGGTCAAGGGGCGAGGCGCCCGAATGCCGGGCCTCTCCGCCGCCAATGGCATCATTGTGGCCGGCAAGTGATCGGCGCTCCCAATTGCTTGTTCGTCTCGTCCCGTGACTGGAATTCGATGAGGGGAACATCCTCCCACACGGGATCGCCTCGGGGCGGGCAGAAATTGAGCATGGCACCGGACGGGTTGCCCCGCCACCGGCTGGGTACGGTAACCACGATGCGGAAGCCATGGCTGAGACGGTAGGGGTCCGAACACCACCAGCCGACGGGAACGCGGTCGCGGCAATAGGTTCGCAAATTGGCCAGCGGATCGACCGGTGGGCGCAGGTTGTAACGCGCGCGGGCCTGTCCGTCTTCCGGCCTCTCCTGATATTGGGCAAGCACCGGCGTGCCGAACAGGCAGAAGAGCAGGGCAAAGCCCGCGCGACACCAGATCGCCAGGCGCTGGCCGCTTCGGGCCCGCGAGCGGTCGAGGGGCGGGGCATCGACGGTCGAGACGATCATGGAGCCATCGTGCCACACCGCGTGCCGGGCCAGAAGAGGGGGGGGACGCGCCAGTGACGGGCGGGCCCGAGGTGGGCAAGAGGGGTGGGCTCGACGCCGGCGCGGCCAGCCCATAGTCTGGTCGCAGCGCAATGCCCCGCCCAGGGGGCGCCGGAGCGAATGCGATGCAACGTGTGACGATTACCCTCGACAGCGCCCTCATCGAAGAGATTGACCGCCACATGGAGGCGCGCCACTACGCCAACCGCTCGGAAGCGATCCGGGACCTTGTACGGGCGGGCCTGCGCGAGGCAAGCATGGGCGCGGCGGCCTCACCCGAGGAACAGGACCGGCCCTGCGTCGCGGCGCTCGTCTACGTCTTCGATCACGACCGGCGCGATCTCGCCCATCGCCTGACCCACGCGCATCACGATCACCATGACCTCTCGCTTGCGACGACCCATGTCCATCTGAACAGCGAGCAATGTCTCGAAGTCGCCCTGATGCGGGGCAAGGCGGGCGAGATCCGGCATTTCGCCGATCATCTGACGGCGGAACGCGGGGTGCGTCATGGCCGGCTCGTCGTCGTGCCGGTGGACGAGGCGGAGGACAGTGGCGGAAACACCGACCGCCATCATCATCACGGGTCCTGAAAAACGGGCTTCAGCGTGCCTGATTCAGGGCCTGACGCGTCCAGGCGACGATCTGTTCGCTCGACATGGCGCCCGAAATCTGCGC